>DATIZS010000082.1:0-6236 GCA_035516955.1 Rhizomicrobium sp. | reverse complement strand
ACGCAGGGGCTTCTCGAATTCGTCGAGATGTTCAAGGCGCCGATCAAGATGCTGCATCCGCTGCTGACGGCAACGCAGGAAGGGAACTATATCGGCTCCGAGAACATCGGCGGCATTCCCTATCAGGGGATCATTCTCGCTCATTCGAACGAGGCCGAGTGGCAGACCTTCAAGAACAACCGCAACAACGAAGCCTTCATCGACCGCATCTGCGTCATCAAGGTGCCCTACTGCCTGCGCGCGACCGAAGAGCGGCGCATTTACGAGAAGCTGCTGTCGGGCAGCGAACTGTCCGCGGCGCCCTGCGCGCCCAGCACCCTCGAGATGTTGGCGCGCTTCTGCGTGCTGTCGCGCCTGAAGCCGCATGAAAGCTCGAACCTGTTCTCGAAGATGCGGGCCTATGACGGCGAATCGCTGAAGGACAGCGACCCGCGCGCCAAGACCGTGCAGGAGTATCACGACGCCGCGGGCGTCGACGAAGGCATGGAAGGCCTGTCGACCCGCTTCGCCTTCAAGGTGCTGTCGAACACCTTCAACTTCGACACCCAGGAAGTGTCGGCCGACCCGGTACATCTAATGTATGTCCTGGAGCAGGCGATCAAGCGCGAGCAGTTCTCGGAAGAGACCGAGAAGCGGCTCATCGCCTTCATCAAGGCGGAGCTCGCCCCGCGCTATGCCGAATTCATTGGGAATGAAATCCAGAAAGCCTACCTAGAATCCTATGGCGACTATGGCCAGAACCTGTTCGACCGCTATCTGGCCTATGCCGATGCCTGGATCGAGGACCAGGATTTCAAGGATGTCGACACCGGGCAGTTGCTCGACCGCGCCGCGCTCGACAACGAGCTGTCGAAGATCGAGAAACCGGCGGGCATCGCGAACCCCAAGGATTTCCGCAACGAAGTGGTGAAATTCGCGCTGCGCTATCGCGCGCAGAACGACGGCAAGAATCCGGCCTGGACGGCCTACGAGAAAATCCGCAGCGTGATCGAAAAGCGCATGTTTACGCAGGTCGAGGATTTGCTGCCCGTCATCAGCTTCGAATCCAAGAAGGATTCCGAGACGCAGACCAAGCACAACGAGTTCATCAAGCGCATGCTCTCCCGCGGCTATACGCCCCGCCAGGTGCGCCGGCTCGTTGAGTGGTACATGCGGGTCAATAAAGCCGGGTAATCCCATGTTGTCATCCCGGCCAAGCGAACGAAGTGAGCGCGAGCCGGGACCCACAAAGACACTTCCCGGTGGGTCCCGGGTCTCAGCCATCCTTGCGGATGGCTTGCCCGGGATGACAGGATTTGCGGCATGACGCACTTCATCGACCGGCGGTTAAACCCAAAAGGCAAGAGCCTCGCCAACCGCCAGCGCTTTTTGCGCCGCGCGCGCGCGCAAATCCGCGAGGCCGTGCAGAAATCGCTGAAAGATGCGGCCGTCGCCGATATCGGCAAGGAACGCAAAGTCCGCATTTCCACCAAAGGCACGAAGGAGCCGCGCTTCCGGCTCGATCCGAAGAGCGGCGGCGAGCATGACTTCGTGCTGCCCGGCAACAGGGAATTCACGCCCGGCGACGAGATCAAGAAGCCGCGTTCGGGCGAAGACGGCCAGACCGGCAAACAGGCCGCCGATTACGCCGAGGGCGAAGACGATTTCGAATTCACCATGACGCAGGACGAAATCCTCGACATCTTTTTCGAGGATCTCGAACTGCCCAATCTCGTGCGCACCACGCTGAAGGAGACGCCGAGCAAAACGTGGAAACGCGCGGGCATCACCACCGTGGGCTCGCCGACGCAGATCAATCTCGTGCGCACCATGCGCAATGCCTTCGGCCGCAGGCTGGCGCTGAAGCGGCCGCGCCTTTCGGAGCTCGAAGCGCTGCAGGCCGAACTGGAAGCGCTGGAAGAACAGCGCTCCGATTCGGACGAAACGCGCGCGAAAATCGCGGCGCTGAAAGAGCGCATCGCCAAGGTGGAATCGCGGCGCAAATGGATCGGCTTCATCGATCCGGTCGATGTGCGCTTCAACGCCTTCACCGAGCAGCCCGTGCCGACGAGCCAAGCGGTGATGTTTTGCCTGATGGATGTGTCCGGCTCGATGGGCGAGCGCGAGAAGGATCTGGCGAAGCGCTTCTACATGCTGCTGCATTTGTTTTTGAAGCGGCGCTACGAGAAGGTGGACGTGGTCTTCATCCGCCACACCCATGACGCGCAGGAAGTGGACGAGCAGGAATTCTTCTATTCGCGCCAATCGGGCGGCACGATCGTGTCCACGGCGCTCGAGAAGATGCTGGAAATCCAGAAGGAGCGTTACGCCACCGCCGACTGGAACATCTACGCGGCGCAGGCTTCCGACGGCTACACCCAATCGGGCGATGCGCGGCGCTGCGTGGAGATGCTGAACGGCCAGATCATGCCGCTTTGCCAATATTACGCCTATATCGAGATTCTGGACGAGCGCGAGATGGAAGTGTTCGCCTCCGAAGATTCCGGCGCGGAGCTCTGGCGCGCCTATCGCACCGTCGCCGAGCATTGGCCCAATTTCGCGACGAAGCGCATTTCCAAACCCGCCGATATTTTCCCGGTGTTTCACGAGCTGTTCAAGAAATCTGAGGCAACCGTCTAATGGGCGGATGGACATATATGTTGCGATGCTCCGACGATAGCTTCTATGTCGGCTCGACCTCGTATGAAAATATCGAGATGCGCGTTTGGCAACATAATGAAGGCGTTTATAAGGGCTACACGTCGAAGCGAAGGCCGGTCACTCTCGTTTGGGCTGAATGGTTCGACGATCTTCGCGGAGCGCATGCGATGGAGCGTCAGATAAAAGGCTGGCGGCGAGAGAAAAAAATATCGCTCATTGAAAGAGATTGGAGCAGTCTTCAACATTTGGCGAAACGCCCTGGCGCGCGTCGCCCTTCGAGGGCCGCTGCGCGGCCACCTCAGGGTGACGCGCTTGAACAAAACCGTCATCCTGAGGTGCGACACCGAGCAAAGCGAGGTGGAGCCTCGAAGGATGACGGTGGCGGAGATGCCGCATGACCACGCCCCTCTTCACCGAAGCCGAATGGGATTTCGCGACCCTCGACCGCACCTACAAGGCGATCGAGGAGATCGCGCTCAATGATCTGAAACTCGACGTCTATCCCAACCAGATCGAAGTGATCTCGTCGGAGCAGATGCTCGATGCCTATTCCTCGCTCGGCATGCCGCTACTCTACAGCCATTGGAGCTTCGGCAAGCTCTTCGCGCGCGAGGACACGCTCTACCGCCACGGCTTTTCGGCGCTGGCCTACGAGATCGTCATCAATTCGAGCCCGTGCATCTCCTATCTGCTCGAAGAAAACACCATGACGATGCAGGCGCTCGTCATGGCGCATGCCGCCTTCGGCCACAATCACTTCTTCAAGAACAATTATCTCTTCCGGCAATGGACCAACGCCGAAGGTATTCTCGATTATCTCGCCTTCGCCAAGAAATACATCGCGGCGTGCGAGGAGCGCCACGGCCGCGACGAAGTGGAAGCCATTCTCGATTCCGCCCATGCGCTGATGGATCAGGGCGTGTTCCGCTATCGCCGCCCGCCCAAGCCTTCGCGCGAGCGCGCCGCCGAAAAGCGCCGCAAGCGTTCCGAATACGAGGAAGAGGCCTATAACGAATTATGGCGCACGCTGCCCGCCGGCGTGGAGCCGCCATCGGCGCCGCCCATCATTGATCCGGAAGAGGATTTCGACGGCGACATGAAGCTGCCGGAGGAAAACCTGCTCTATTTCCTCGAAAAACATTCGCCTTCGCTGAAGGCCTGGCAGCGCGAAAGCTTGCGCATCGTGCGCAACCTTGCGCAGTATTTCTATCCGCAGAAACAGACCAAGGTGATGAACGAGGGCTGCGCCACCTTCGTGCATCACACGATCATGAACCTGCTCTACGATCGCGGGCTGATCGGCGAAGGCTCGATCTTCGAATTCCTGCACAGCCACACGAGCGTCGTTTTCCAGCCGGAATTCGACGACAAGCGCTTCTACGGAATCAATCCCTACGCGCTCGGCTTCGCCATGATGAGCGACATCAGGCGCATCTGCGAGGAGCCGACCGCGGAAGATCGCGACTGGTTCCCGCAGATCGCAGGCTCCGGCGATTGGGTGGGCGCACTGAAAGATGCGTGGGCGAATTACCGCGACGAAAGCTTCATCGAGCAATTCCTCTCGCCCAAGGTGATGCGCGATTTCCGCCTGTTCGCGCTCTTCGACAAGGCCGAGGATGCGGCCTATCGCGTCTCGGCCATCCACAACGAACAGGGATTCCGCGACGTGCGCGCAGCACTCGCCCGCCAATACGATATCGGGGTGGCAGATCCCAACATCCAGGTGACGGGCGCGGACCTAAAGGGAAACCGCAAGCTCCATCTCGAACATCGCATGCATCGCGGCGTGCCTCTTCACGCTGCAACGCGCGAAGCGGTGATGCAGCATGTCGAACGCCTCTGGGGCCACGAAGTGGTCCTGGAAGAAGTCCCGGGCGGCGCGTAAACCTCGCTCTACGACGCCGGCTGGCTGTGCGTCATCGATGTGGTGGCCGGCGGCGACCAGGCGCCGGTAAAGGCCACGAACCCGATCACGACCGCGCCCAGGATCGCCAGACCTGCGACGACCGCAATGATGCGCGGCATGACGCTTTCACTTTCTGACGCATGAATTGGTGCTTGCATGACGACTACTTCCTCTATTTTGGGGTGCCGCCGCCGCTCCATTCAGCAACCAGACTGGCCAACCCCGTGACAGATGGCCGCATAATAGGCGCGTTCGCCCGGCCTGTCATCGAAATGTTCACGATCCCGTGAGTTTGGCGGCCGCGTGCCCTATGCGCCACAGTTCCGTTCCCCGGGCCGCGATTAACCCGGGGAACGGCGCCGTTTTAGCTCTGCTCGGCCGTCTGGGCACGCGCGCTCAGATGAGTCGGATTCGATGCAACTTCGACCCAGGGGCCGGTGACGGACGCAACCAGAATCGCGATCGCGCCGATGAAGACGATGGCGTTGAGCAGCTTGCCGCCGAACACCTCGCCGTTGGAAATCCGTGTCATGTGCCTCTCCTTGATGGCTTCCTGGCCACAGAGATGGGCCGCTTTCCGGGCATCGCAAATTCTGCCAGCCATGCGCGGAGCGAATGCATCCGAACCTTGTAATTGGGCGTTTTTGCACTACAGGGAAGTTCACACTAGCAGGAGGGCCGGGGCCGTTCAGGCCCGCGCCGCGACCGGGGCTGCGCCCTTGACGGAGGTCCGCACCATTTCGCGGCGATGGCCCTGATAATCGTTGACCGCGAAATGCTGCGTCGCGCGATTGTCCCAGATGGCGAGCATGTCTTTCGCCCATTTCAGCCGCCAGACGAGCGCCTCGTTCACCGAATGCTTGGCGAGCTGCGAAAGAAGCGCATCGGATTCCGACTTCTCCCAGCCGTCGATGCGCGTCGTATAGACCTGGTTGATGTAGAGCGCGGGCTTTTTCGTATCGGGATGTTCGATCACCGCGGGATGGATCTGCTCGCGGCGCGCATCCTTCGACGGCTCGATCGCGGTCGAGAGCATGTGTTTCACCGAATCGAGATAACCGCCGTCGCCATAGGCCATGCCGGCGGAATGGACCGCATCGAGACCGGACAATTCATCGCGCAGGTCCGGCGCAAGCGTTTCGAAGGCGCGATATTGATTGGCGAAGAGCGTATCGCCGCCCGCGGGCGGGCAATCCAGGCAATGAAGCAGCGTGTAGCTCGGCGGCGCCGGCAGATAGGAGAGATCGGTGTGCCAGGCATTGGCGAAGTTGAGCTTGTCCTCGGGCTTTTTCAGGATGCGAATGACATAGGGACGATCCGGCAGCGGCTTGACGAAGGGCGTGATGTCGCGACCGCCCAGCGCATCGGTGAGGCGCTCCAGATCGTCGAGCGAAATCTTCTGGTCCGGCAGCGCGATCACGAGATGATCGGCCAGCGCCTGCTTCAGGCCCGCAATCTCTTCCGCATCGAGCGCGCGCGTCAGATCGAGTCCCGTGACGTAAGCGCCCGCCGGCCCGCCCGAGGGCTGGACCTTCGGTTTCGCGCGCGTCTGGACGGCGGACATGGCGTTCTCCCTGTTACGGCAACCCTAGCGCAGTTTGCAGCCAATCGAAACTGTGCCAGTTTATGGTGGCACAATCGCGCGAGGGCAAAGACAGCGTTGACCGAACGAGCACGAGACACAAGCATG
>DATIZS010000081.1:0-4340 GCA_035516955.1 Rhizomicrobium sp. | reverse complement strand
GAACGGCCTGCGGAAACGCTGGCTGGGCACGACCTGGAAGATGTCGCCCGCGCGGATATATTCCTTCGCGCGCTCGACGACGCTCAGATATTCGTCATGCGTCATGTTGGATTGCGCAGGCACGTTGAGCACGAGATCGTCCGGTACGGGTGCGGGCTTGGGCGCCGGCCGCTCGAGATCGGCGATCGCGTCCATCACGCGCTCGCTCGCGCGTGCATACGCCGCGCGCGCATCGACGCCCGCTTCCGGCCACACCGGCGAAACGATGGTGATCTCGTCGCGCACATTATCGAAAATCGCGGTGATGGTGGGGCGTATCAGGATCGCGTCCGGCAGATCCAGCGGATCGGGCGGCGGGGGCCCGAGTTTCTCGATCAGCCGCACCATGTCATAGCCGAGATAGCCGAAGAGGCCCACCGACATGGGCGGCAATGCGGGCGGCAATTCCATCTCCGTGGCCTTGACCAGCGCGCGCAGCGATCTGAGCGGCTGATCGGCGAACTCGGCCGGCTCGAATGCGGCGGGCCGGCTGCGCGCGGCGCGATTGATCTCGGCCTTGCCGTCGCGGCAGCGCCAGATGAGATCGGGCTTCACGCAGATGATGGAATAGCGCCCGCGCGTCTCGCCGCCCTGAACGCTTTCGAGAAGGAACGCGTTGTCGCGTCCTTCGCCAAGTTTCAGGAAGGCGGAGACCGGCGTTTCGAGATCGGCGATCAGCCGCGCGTGAACGGCCTGGGGCGACCCAGCATCGTATTTCCGCGCGAAGGCGGCGAAGTCGGGCTCGATGACCATCGATCGCTCACGATCCGCCGCCCGACACGCGGTCGGCCATCTTCTGATCGATCGACACGCCTTGCTTGGCGCGCGCCGCCGTTGCGAAGGCGGTGGGGAAATCGCCGCCCAACTGGTCGCTCAACCCGGCGATGAAGCGCTTGTAGCGCGGATCGTTGGTCGGCAGCGTCGGCGGATGCGCGATGCCCACGATGCGCGCGATCAGATAGGCCGCGTCCTTGGCGGCCGGCCCATAGACGGTCGATCCCGGAGGCGCTTCGAAAATCTTGTCGATCAGGGCGTTGCCGAACGGAGCGGTGTCGGTGCCGCGGGTGAGGATCCCGCTCAGTTGCGGCTTCGTGCCGAGCGCGGCGGCGACGTTGGCGAGGCTTTGCTGCTTGCCGGCTTGGGCGGCGAGCGAGCGGGCCTTGGCGTCGAGCAGCTTGGCGCGTTCCTGATCCATGAGAGCGGCGGTCGCCGCGTCGCGCACCTGATCGAGCGGCCTGATCTTGGGCGGCGTCACGCCATCCACGCGGATGACATAGATATTGCCGTCCTTGGTCTGGAACGGATCGCCTTCCTCGCCGACATCGGCCTTGAACACCTGATCGAGGAATTCGGGTTCGTCGGGCACCGCGGCCTTGGCGCCGTCGGGCGCCATGCCGCGGCTATCGACGGCGGCCACGGTGACGGTATGCATGCCCAGCTTCTTCGCGGCCTCCGAAAGATTGGCGCCGCCGGCCTGGGCATCCTCGAACTTGTTGCTCAGATCGTCGAGCTGGGCAAGCGCGAGCTGCTGCATCACGTCCTTGCGGATATCGGCCTTCACGTCGTCGAAGCTCTTGCTGATGCCCGGCGCGATCTTGGTCACGCGCAGGAGCACATAGCCGAAGGCGCCCTTCACCGGCTGCGAGACGCCGTTCAGCGGCAGGGCGAAGGCGGCGGCGCCGCGATCCTTGCCGAGGTCTTCCTCGACGACGGTGCCGAGCGCGATATCGGAGGGCTTCAGTTTGCGCTCCTTGGCGATGTCGTCGAAGCTCGAGCCCGCGTCGATCCTGGCGCGCGCGGCCTTGGCGGAGGCTTCGTCGGGGAAGGTGATCTGCTCGATGTCGCGCTTTTCGGGAACGACATAACTTTCCTTGCGCGCCTCGTATTCCTGCTTCAACTGATCGTCCGTGACATTCACCTGGCTCATCACGTCGGCCGGGGTCATGGCGACGTAGGTCACGGCGCGATATTCGGGCGTGCTGAATTTTGCGGCGTGCGCTTTCAGATAGGCTTCGAGCGCGGCATCGGCCGGCTTGGGCACGGTCACGCTCGAAGCGGGCAGCGCCACATATTCGACGGCGCGTTCCTCGTTGAGGTAATCGAAGATCGCCTGCGCATAGCCGGACGGAATTTCGATTCCGTTACGCGTGGCGCCCAGCAATTGTTCGCGTGCCGTGTCGTCGCGCACGGCGGCGATGAAGGTCTGCTCGGTGAAGCCCGATTCCTGGATCGCGCGCAGGAAGGAATCGTGGTCGAACGTGCCGAGCGGCCCGGCAAAGGCGCGGATGGATTTGATCTCGCGCGCCACGTAATCGTCGCTGGCCGTGAGCTTAAGGCCGTTCACGACATTGTCCACGGCCTGCCGGCTGATCAATTGCTGCAATATCTGATCGGGCACGCCCTGGGCGCGGGCCTGTTCGGGGGTCAGCGGCTTTCCGGTCTGGGCCCCGGCATTGCGGATGTAGTTCTGGTATTCGCGCTGATAATCGTCGAGCGGGATCTTGGCCTCGCCGACGGTGGCGACCGTGGTGTCGGCGCTGCCGTGGAAGATGTCGGCGATGCCCCAGATGCCGAAGCTCAGCGCCAGGAGCCCGAGGAAGATCGAGGCCACCGTCGACTTGGCATATTTGCGCATTTCCTGAAGCATGACGTGATCCCTGAAACCCCCGTGGCGGCGCAAGGCGGCGGATGATAGGGAGGGGTGTCCGGAACAGCAAGGATGCGATTCCGGGACGGGGAGATCGGCATGCGGCCGCTGATCGCAGGCAATTGGAAGATGAACGGGCTTTCGAGCGCGCTCGCGGAGATCGAGGCCGTGGCGCGGATCGTGAGCGAAACAAAGCCGCCTGCGGACATCCTGATCTGTCCGCCCGCCACCTTGATCGCGCGCGCCGCCGCCGCCGCGCGAGGGCGCATCGCCATCGGCGGGCAGGATTGTCACGCCGAGAAATCGGGCGCCTTCACCGGCGACATCAGCGCCGAGATGTTGAAGGATGCGGGCGCCTCCGCCGTCATCCTCGGCCATTCGGAGCGCCGTCAATATCACGGCGAAACCGATGCCGAAGTCGCGGCCAAGACGAACGCGGCATGGCGGGCAGGGCTCGCGGCGATCGTCTGCGTGGGCGAGACCGAGGCCCAGCGCGACGAGGGCGATGCGCTCAACATCGTGTCCGGCCAGATCGCGGCGAGCCTGCCCAAGGGTGCGACGCCTGCGAACACCGCGCTCGCCTACGAACCCGTCTGGGCCATCGGCACCGGGCGCACGCCCACCCTCGCCGAGATCGCCCAGATGCATGCCCATATCCGCAAATGCCTGGGCGGCGGTGCGATCCGCATTCTTTACGGCGGCTCGGTGAAGCCCGCCAACGCGGCCGAAATCCTCGCCGTGGCCGAGGTGGCCGGCGCGCTGGTGGGCGGGGCGAGCCTCAACGCGAAGGATTTTCACGCAATATTTTCAACCGTTCACGCAAAGGCTTAACCACGGCGCGCCACGCTTCCTTAACTCGCCGCCGCTCATTCTGGCAGGCAGGTTCGGGTGGCAGCCGATGGCGCAGCTTTCCTTCGACAATGCGGAGACGCTGATCTACGACCCCGTGCCGGGCAACCGCACGGCCACGCGCGCGGCGCTCTTCAATCTCGGCTTCCGCCGCATCGAGACGGTGGCGACGCTGGATGCGCTCGGCGAATGCATCATGCACCGCCCGCCCGATCTCGCGCTCTGCGAGGCGCAAGGAGTGGAGTCCGAACTCTGCGGCATGATCCAGTCGCTCAGACAGGGTGTCAGCGGTTACAATCCTTTCGTCGTCATCATCGTGACGGCCTGGGAGAACCACGATTCGCTCGTCAGGCGCGTGGTCAATTCGGGCGCCGACGATCTTCTGCTCAGGCCCTTTTCGCCGGCCGTGCTGGGCAACCGCATCCGTCTTCACGTGGAGCGGCGCAAGGGCTTCATCATCACGTCCGACTATGTCGGCCCCGACCGCAGGCGCGGGCCGATGCGCAACTGGCAGGCCGATCTCTTCGAGCCGCCCAATTCGCTGAAGATGAAGGTGCTGGAGAAGCTGAGCGACGAAGTCCTCAACCAGCGCCTCGACGTGCAGCTCAGGGACGCGCGCGCGACCCTCAATTCGGTGAAGCTCAGGCGCGATGCCTTCCAGATCTGCGTGCTGTGGCGATTGATGCAGGAGGAGCGCGGCGACAGCGACAAATACGAAGTCGATCTCGCCCATCTGAAGGATGTGACAAGAGGTGTGGCGCGCCGCTCGCTCGACACGCAATTCGAAGACGCGAGCGAATGGTGC
>DATIZS010000080.1:0-2920 GCA_035516955.1 Rhizomicrobium sp. | reverse complement strand
CGGTAAAATCCGTCTGTCATCCCGGCCAAGCGATGCGATAGCATCGCGCGAGCCGGGACCCACCCGGAATTTGTCTCAGTGGATCCCGGATCGGACGCTATCGCGTCCGTCCGGGATGACAATAATGTTTAGTATCGGACGATGACGACTCAACCCGCTTTCGGCGTGACACGCTCGTTCTCCGGGCGGCGGTGGATTCTGTGCGATGCAAGCGAGGATGCGGCGCGCGCGCTGATGCGGGCACGCGATCTCTCGCCGGTGCTGGCGCGAATCCTGGCGGCGCGAGGCATTGCCGAAAACGATCTCGAAGACATTCTCAATCCGACATTGAAGCGGCTGCTTCCCGAGCCGCTGACGCTCAAGGACATGGACAAGGCCGTCACGCGCGTGCGCGCTGCCATCGAGCGCGGCGAGAAGATCGCCGTGTTCGGTGATTACGATGTGGACGGTTCGTCGTCGGCGGCGTTGATGCAGTGTTTCCTGAGCGAGATCGGGCGTGCGCCCCGCATCTACATTCCCGACCGCATGACCGAAGGCTATGGCCCGAACGCGCCCGCGATGCTGGCGCTGAAAGAGGAGGGCGCGAGCCTTGTCGTCACGGTCGATTGCGGCGCGGGCGCGGTGGCGGCGCTCACCGCCGCGCGCGATGCGGGGCTCGACGTAATCGTGCTCGATCATCATGCGGTCGAAACCCCACCGCCCGCTTTCGCGCAAGTCAATCCCAACCAGCCGGGCGACACATCGGGCCTGCATCATCTCTGCGCCGCGGGCGTGACGTTTCTCTTCCTCGTCGCGCTCAATCGCGAATTGCGCGAATGCGGCTGGTATGCCGCCAATAATATCGCCGAACCCGATCTGCGCGCCCATCTCGATCTCGTCGGCCTTGCGACGGTTTGCGATGTCGTGCCGCTGGTGGGCGTCAATCGCGCCTTCGTGCGGGCGGGGCTCGCGCGCCTCGCGCAACTCGAACGGCCGGGCATTGCCGCGCTTGCCACGATCGCCGAAGTCAACGCGCCGTTCACGCCCTATCATCTGGGTTTCGTGTTCGGCCCGCGCATCAATGCCGGCGGGCGCGTGGGGCGCTGCGATCTCGGCGTCGAATTGCTGACCGCGATGGCCGACACCGCCGCGTTCCCGCTGGGCGAAACGCTCGACCGCCACAATCGCGAGCGCCAGGCCATCGAGGCGGTCATCCTCGAAGAAGCGATGGCGATGGCGGCCACCCAAGCCAATCAGCCCTTCGTTCTCGCCGCGAATGCCGATTGGCATGCGGGCGTCGTCGGAATTGTCGCCGGACGGCTGAAGGACCGCTTCGGCAAGCCCGCTTTCGTCGTCGGTTTTGAAAATGAAACGGGACGCGGCTCGGCGCGCTCGGTTTCGGGCGTCGATCTCGGCGCGATCATCCGGGCCGCGCGCGACGAAGGCCATCTGGAATCCGGCGGCGGCCACGCAATGGCGGCGGGATTTTCGGTGACGAAAAGCAAGCTCGACTCGTTCCGGAATTTTCTCGAAGCGCGATTGTCGGAAGTGACCGACGCGATCTCGGCTTCGCGCGATCTGAAGCTCGACGCCGCGATCTCGCCGTCTGGCGCCACGCCCTCGCTCGTTTCCGATATCGCGCGCGCAGGGCCTTTCGGCGCGGGCAATGCCGAACCCATGGTGGTCGCGCCCGATGTGCGCGTCGCCTTCGCCGATGTGGTGGGGAAGGATCACGTCCGTTTGCGTCTCTCGGGCGGCGATGGCGCGCGCCTCGATGCCATCGCCTTCCGCATCGCGCACACGCCGCTGGGCGAAGGGCTGCTGGCGTCGCGCGGCAAGACCATCCACGCCGCCGGCCGTTTGCGCGCCGAGGACTGGCAGGGGCGTTTGCGCGTCCAGCTTCATCTGGAAGACGCAGCACCCGCGCAAGTGTGAATTGTCAATTTTTGACAGACTAAAATCGCGCATCACTCAAATTTGTAACAAAATCCGGTCTTTGATTTGCGTTCGCGCATGTCATACGCTTGTATTGCGAAGCAGCCTATGATGATGGGCCTTACGAATATTTCATTTGTTCTGTGCGTGCCGGGGCGGGGCTGCGCCGAAGGAAGAGAAACGCCTGACCATGATTTCGCGCATCTTCTGGATTGCTTTGCCGCTCCTGTGCCTCATGGGCGGCGCGGTGCAGGCGGCGGAGGCTTGCGCCTATGAGCGCGCCTATTCCGCCGACAGCGGATCGGTGCGCCGCGTCGGCGACATGCTCGTCATCCATGTCGAGGGCCGGGCGCCGGGCAGCGGCTGGACGGACGCGCGTCTCGCCGCCGTGCCCGAGGAAACCGGCCCCACCAAGCTCGGACTTCGGCTCATCGCCTGCGCGCCTTCGGAGGGGGGCGGCGGCACGCCCGGGCCGATCAGCGCGGAAACCTATGTGATCGCCCAGCCGGGGCGGCTGCGCGACATCGTGGTGCGCGCCGCCACCAACGAGCTTCATCTGCACGACGACACGCTGGGCTGAGCCTCTGCTTGCCAAGCGGGGACGGGGCCGTTATAGGCCGCGGCTTCAACGCGCGCCCTTCGTCTATCGGTTAGGACTCAAGATTTTCAATCTTGCAAGACGGGTTCGACTCCCGTAGGGCGCGCCATCTCGACTTTCCCATAAGCCTCTGCCGTGCCAAACTCGCTCCCGAATTGTCGGGAGTAAGGCATGACGAAGCGTTATATCGTCCTCAGCAGTCTCGCGGTCGTCGCCATCGCGGCCGCGCCATTGTCGGCCATCGCCAGTCACGGCAAGGCGGGGCTCTGGAGCGTCACCACCGAAATCGGCGGCATGCCGCAAATGCCCCAGATGACGCCCGAACAGATGCAGCAGATGCAATCCATGGGCGTCCAGATGCCGCAATCGGGCCCGCGCGGCATGACCACGCAATATTGCATGACCGAG
>DATIZS010000079.1:0-11018 GCA_035516955.1 Rhizomicrobium sp. | reverse complement strand
GCGATAAAGGCGGCCAGGAGGCCGAGACAAACCTTTCGCAACATCGCATCCCCTATCGAATGATGGCCGGGCGATTACAAGCGGAGATGGGGCGCAAACGCAAATCAAGCATGCTTGTGCGATCGTTTTCCGGTTTGCGTCCGGCGGCGCGGGCGTCTATGGATGCGCTCCCGTACCGGATGGCGTCATGTACAATTGTTCCAAATGTCCCGGCTATTGCTGTTCCTATCCGGTGATCGGGCTCACCAGACACGACGTGCACCGCCTCGCAAGGCATTTCGGCCTCGGCTTCCGCGCGACGGTGAAGAAATACACCTGGCCGCAGGAAGACGAGAAATACACGATGCGCCGCAAGGCCGACGAGCATTTCGGCCGGGTCTGCCAGTTCTTCGATACGGAAGAACGGCGCTGCACGATCTATGCGGCGCGGCCAAAGGTCTGCCGCGACTATCCGGGCGGGCGCTGCGGCTATTACGACTTCCTGGCCTCCGAGCGCAACATGCAGGACGATCCCGAAATGGTGGCCACGACCTGGAACAAGTGAGACGGTCCGTAAAATTCCGTTAATACATTATCCAATGGGTTACGATTGAAGGGGCATGATGGGCTCATGAAGCTCATCATCCAGATCCCCTGCCTGAACGAGGCCGAGCACCTGCCCGCGACGCTGCTCTCGCTGCCCCGGAACGTGGCGGGGTTCGAGACGGTCGAATGGCTGGTGGTGGATGACGGCTCGACCGACAACACCGCCGGCGTCGCGCGGCTTTACGGCGTCGATCATGTGGTGCGGCTGCCCTACAATCAGGGGCTTGCGCGCGCCTTCATGGCCGGGATCGAAGCGGGCCTGCGCGCCGGCGCCGACGTGATCGTCAATACCGATGCCGACAACCAATACGACGCAGGCTGCATTCCCGATCTCGTGGCGCCGATTCTTTCCGGGCGCGCGCAGATCGTGGTGGGCGCGCGGCCGATCGACGACATCGCGCATTTCTCGCTTTTGAAGCGCAAGCTCCAGAGGCTGGGAAGCTGGGCCGTGCGCATGGCGAGCGGCACCGATATCGCCGATGCGACGAGCGGATTTCGCGCCATCCACAGAAGCGCCGCCCAGCGGCTCTATGTGTTCAACGATTTCACCTACACGCTGGAGACGATCATCCAGGCCGGCCGCAAGAACATCCCCGCCGTCAGCGTTCCCGTTCGCGTCAACGGCGAGACGCGGCCGTCGCGGTTGTTCCGCAGCATCTGGAGTTATGTGACGCGCTCGGTTGCCGTCATCCTGCGAATCGCGCTGCTCTACCGGCCTTTGCAGGTGTTCGCGAGCCTCGCCGCGCTGATCGCCCTTCCGGGATTGATCGCCATCGCACGGTTTCTCTATTTCTACGCCATCGGCGACAGCCGCGGCCACATCCAGTCGCTCGCGATCGCGGGCGTATTGGTGTCGGTGGCGGCCATCGTGGCGATGGGCGGATTGCTGGCCGATCTGATCGCGGCCAATCGCATGCTGCTCGAGGATCTGCGCGCGCGCCATCTGGCCGAGTCCCTGGATGAGAAACCCGTGCGCGAAGAAAGCGGCGCCGTCGAACACAAACTGGCGCGCCATGGTTGAGATACAGGATCGATTGGCGAGCCCATCGCGCGCGCCAAACGGCATAAGTGCCGTCGTCAAGAAATGGCTGAATTCGGTTCCCTTCGCCGCCACGCTTGTGCGCCATCTCTATTTCGGCGTTCTTGCGCGTGGCTTCGACGGATCGGCGGATTATTGGGACGCGCGCTATCGCAAAGGCCGCGATTCCGGCTCGGGTTCCTATGGCCGGCTTGCCGAATTCAAAGCGGAAATCCTCAACCGCTTCGTGCGCGACAATGGCATCGAAACGGTGGTCGAGTTTGGCTGCGGCGACGGCGCGCAACTGAGCCTAGCGCGCTATCCCGAATATCACGGGATCGATATTTCGCCGGCGGCGATCGCGCGCTGCCAGTCATACTTCGCCGGCGACACAACCAAGCGATTCAGCCTTGCCGGCGCGCGCGGAGAGGAGACATACGATCTCGCCCTGTCGCTCGACGTGATCTATCACCTCGTCGAATATCCCGTGTTCGACGCTTATATGCGGGAATTGTTCGCCGCATCGCGCAGCTTCGTCGCCATCTATTCGAGCAACGAGGAGAGCGCGGTTCCAGAGCCGCATATCCGTCATCGCAAATTCACCGATTGGGTCGAGGCGAACGAGCCCACGTGGCGTCTTCGCGAAAGGATCGCCAACCGTTATCCCTTCAGCGCCCGCGATCCCGAGAACACCTCGTTCGCCGAATTTTATGTGTTCGAAAAGCGCGCCTGATCAGCGCATCAGGACGCATTGATGCGCGCTTCGAGAACCGACGGTTCGAAGCGGATCGGATAATTGCGTTTATCCTGCGCGGCGATATGGTCGAGCATCGCGCGGAAATGCGTCGCGCGGTTCTGGCCCTCGAACAGATCCTCAAAACGGAAGAGGCGCGAGAGTTTGTCGGCTTTCGCAAACTCGGTGAGCCGCGCATCGATGAGATCCCATTCCCATTCCAGCTTCTCGCGCGGCGTCATGCTTTGCCAGCGCGGACCGAGGCGTGAATCGCCCAGCAGGCCGGGGCTCAGGCGATTCTGCGCGACCCGGTCCTGCTCCGTATAGCGCGTGCCGCGGCGCATGCAGGATTCGACCCAGGCTTTCCTGTCGCGCGTGATGAGCGCAAAGCGCGCGCGCGGAAAGGCCGCGCGCAGCACGGGCAGGATCAGCGCCCATTGGCAATTGGCTTCGATGAGCAGCGGCTCCGGGCGGGCGGCAAAGAAACGCTCGCGGCCCTTGCGCACGCGTTCGATCGCCTCCTCATACGAAATCGCGCCGATCATGTAAGCGCGCGACAGCATGCGCCCGCCGGTCAGGCCCTTGAGCCGGCCGACGACCATGTGGTTGAAACCGAAGCGGCGAATATTGCGCCAGGTACGTTTGTCGAAGGGCCCGTGATTGAGATCGGGCTCGTGCACCGAATAGGCGCCCTCGATCATGTTGCACAGCTTGTCGCCCAGAAACTGCGTTCCGGTGCGGCCGGGCGAGACGATGAAGGCGAGGTCCTTGTTCATGCGAGCGGTGCCGCGTCTTTCTGCGCGGCCTCCATCGCTCGGGTGCGGCCCGAGAGCAGCAGCATCACGGATGCCAGCGCCGCGAGCCCCGCCATGCCGATCACGCGCATCATCGTCGCCGCGAGAAAGCCGATCGCCGGATCGAGCCCGATGATCGGCGAGAGCAGCGCACTCACGCCTTCGCGTATGCCGAGGCCGGCGGGAACGAGCGAAACCGTCGTTCCCACGACCGAGGAAATGGCGAAGACCGCCGAGTTCGCGAGCGACAGCGATGCGCCGAACGCGCGCACCGCCAAAACCATGCGCGCCATTTCGACCACCAGCAACGCGAGACGGATGAACATGATCTTGGCCAACAGCGCATTGTTCGTCTCACGCGCCCTGAGCCCTGCGAGCGACAACACCAGCAGCGCCACGCCGGCAGCGAGAAAAACGAGGCCGAGCGGAAGATTGCGCGTGACAACGACCGATCCCGACAACAGGAAGCCCGCACCAGCCCAGATTCCCGCGAACAGAAGAAGAAGCCACGAACCCAGCCGCATGCCGATGCCGCGCGCGCGCATGCCGCCCAACCGTGTCACCACGCCGCCGGGAAAGGGCAGCATGTTGGCGGCGGTCGTATAGATCGTGACTTCGAGTGCGGTGCGCCACGACACGTTCGAAGAACCCGCTTCCACCATAGCCCGGAATTCGGCCGCGTTCAGCACAATCATGGCCGGCACGCCCAGAACGAACAGCACCGCAAGCGGAACATAATCGATGCGGGTCCAGACTCCGGAAACGGCCGTGAGCGCCCAATAAAGGCCCGCGGCGAAACCGCAAAGTGCAGCAAAGAGTGCAAGGCGGCGCAGGCTCGCGCGATGCGGCGAAAGACGCTCGCGCAGGCGCAGCAACCGCGCTTCGATCTTTTCCTTTGCAAAGAACTTCGCGCCCATGACGATCTCACCGTCCCGATTCTGATATGGCCGCGGCGGCAAGCGGCTCGCTCGCGCTTTGGCGATAGGCATCGAGCGTTTCTTCCGCCACTCGCGACCAGGAATAAATGCGCTTCACGCTTGCGCGCGAACGTTCGACGAAGTCGCGGCGTTCGCCCGGCGGCCATGCGGATATTTCGCGGATTTTCGCAGCCCAGCATCCGGCATCGCCCGCGGGCAGCAGAAATCCGGTCGTGCCATGGCACACCGCATCGGCAATTCCGTCGACATCGGCGGCCAGCACCACGCCGCCATCGGCCGCGCCTTCGACCGCGGTCAAACCGAAACCTTCGAAACCCTCCATCCCGATTTCGAGATTGGGCACGATCACTGCCGTTGCGCGGGCGCGAAGCTGCGCAAGCTCCGCACCGAAAACAGGCCCGCGGAATTCGACCCGGGCGCAATCGAGCGCGCGGCCTTCGTCGTCATCCCAGACGACGCCGACAACGATTAGCCGCGATGACGGATCGAGCAAGGGCAGCACGTTGCAGATGAACCACGCACAGCCCTTTCGCCGCATGAGCCGTCCGACGAACAGAATGTAGGGTTCCGGTTCTGGAATGCCGTGGTCCGAAACATGCGTGGCAAGCGGCACCACGCGCACATCCGCGAAACCGCACCGGCGGCAGAGGCTCGCAGTCGCGCGCGAATTGGCGAGCACGCTCACCGACGGAAGCAGAAACACCCCGACCTTCAGATAGAGCGCGTAGAGCCTCGCCGCGATCCCGCGTTTGAAGCCAAGAGCCGCATCCGATCCATGCGCCGAAAGCACCGCACGGGCGCCGCGGCGATGAAGCGTGGCGATCAGCACGAGCGGCCAGATCGCGAGATCGGCGCCATGTATGACGTCGCTCGCCGTTCCTTTGAAAAGAAGATCGAATGCCGTCGAAATCCCGAACACGAGCATGGCGAACGCCGAGGGTCTCTTGCCGTCGCTTCTTCCCGGCAGCGCGCGAAGATCGACATCGGCGCGGGCGTCGAGTTCGCGCACGAGTTCGCGCGAATAGGCCTCCATGCCGCCCACGGCCGGCGGCCATTTGCGCGTGAGGAACAGGATTTTCATGCGCGCCGCCATTTCAGAAACCTTCGAAGATATCGCCGGGCGGCGGCGAGGCGGGGCGGAAAAGGTGATCGCCGTAGCGCAGGATGGCATGCTGTTCCGCTGCGCTCTCGATTTCATGCGTGCCGCGCGGGAGCCTCACGATTTCGGAGGGCTTGTACGTCACATTGTCTATCTGGACAGGCGCGGACGCCTCGATCGTGTAGGTGCCGGGAATTTCGATTGCGACGGCTCGCGCGGCGCCGAGCGCGCCGAGGTCCTTGCCCGCAACCCAGATCGCGCCCCAATGGTGCACGTAATTGGCGCGAAGCGCGCGCGCATCGGCGGAGAAAAGCTTGTAGCCATCGCCGATATCCTCGGAACCGGGCGCAAGGGCTTCGTGCAACACCGGTGTATCGGCGATCACGAAGAGCGGCGGATCCTTGCCCGCAATCGCCTCGCGGAACACCGGCTTGCCCATGAGGCGATAGCGTTCGATGCCCCAGGTGCTCATGAAGAATCCCGCGTGGCGATAATCGCTCGCCATGCCGCAATAATCGAAATAGGCGGCGGCTTGCGGAAATATCTTGCGCACGGCCGCGAGCGTTTCGCGCTCGGCCGCCTGTCCGGGCGAAAGCGCATTCGCGAACTGGACGATCAGGAAGACGCCGCACGCCAAGGCCCAGGCCGCGCGTTCCCAGACATATTGCATGCGATCGAAGGCCAAGCAGGCGAGAATCGCGGCGGGCGCCAGCGCGAAGGGATAATAATAAGGAAAACTGTTGCGATAGAAAAAGAGCGTGAGCAGCGGAAACGCGAAGCTCAGAAGCGCGAGCGAACGCAAGCGCGCCTTGGCCGTTTCCGATATGCATTGGCGAATGCCGAGGGCCGCGGCCGCGAAGGTCGCCGGATTGCCGATCATGGCCGCCGACATATAGGGCCAGCTGCGCACGAATGCGCCGGGCGCGAACGCCATGCCGATGACGAAGCCCGTGGACACGGCGGAGCCGGGCTGCGGCGGCGCAAGGCTTGCGCGATGAAGCACAAAGGCGGCGGCGAAGGCGAGCATGGAAATGGCGCCGGCGGCGCCGAGCTTGAGGGCGAATGCGCGGCGATTATCGGATTCGATGAAGCGCCACAGAAGGATCGCGGCGATCGGCGGAAGATAGAAGACGGATTTGGCGGTGACGAGGCCCGCGAGCGCCATGGCCAGCGCACCGGCGATCATCGATTTCCATGTCGGCTGGGGCGCGAGGAAAAGCGCCACGCTCGACATCAGCAGGAACGTCGCGATTGGATCGGCGCGGAAGGCCGCGCCATGGATCAGCACATAATTGAGCGATGCATAGGTGAAGAGGCCGAGGAGCGCCGCCTCGCGCGAGACGAAGCGCCGGGCCGAGGAATAGATAAGCGCGAACGTGCCCGCTTCCAGCCCCAGCATCAACACGCGCGCCGAGACGATGCGCCCGATCACATTGTCCGAAACATGGGGCAGCCAGGCGAAGAGATGGACATAGAATGTCTGCAGCGACGCGCTGAGCGCGCCTTCGCGGTATTGATAGAGGCGCGAGAGGAACCAGAATTCGTCCCAATTGATCTGGCGGGTGAAAGCGAGCCAGCATTGCAGCAGAAGCGAAAGCGCGATGGCGCCCAAAAGCCATGGCGCGAGCGAGACGGCGGTCGCGCGCGGCCGCGCAAGGGCGAACGCCTTTGGAACGGACATGGGCCGCCTCGCTGGTTAATTAATCCTAGCCTAAGGCGGCTTAATGAATTGGAAGTAAACATGGCGGCGGGCTTTTCTAATGAAAATCCCGCGAGCGGGGCACGATGCGCACATTGCGCGGATGACGGGCGAGATCGTGCGTATGCGTCTCGAATTGCGGCGCATCTTCCGAAAGGCGGGAGAGCTCGGCCGTGCGGTCGAAGACGCGGTCCGCCACCAGATGGACGACGCCTTCGGGGCTTCTCTGCACCTTGCCTTCGATGAGCAGGAGCCGTGCGCCCATGATGGCGCGGCGGAAGGTTTCGACCAGCCGCGGCCAGACCACGACATTGGTGACGCCGGTCTCGTCGCTCAGCGTGATGAACACCACGCCCGCATCGCCCGGCATCTGTCGCGTGAGCACGATGCCGGCGCAAGAGGCGGGCACGCCATCGGGCGCGGCCGAAATCTCCGCGCAACTCAAAACCCCTTCGCCCCGGAAAAGATCGCGCAGGAAATGCATCAGATGCGCGCGTAAGGAAAGGCGCAGCATCCGGTAATCGGCGAGCACATGCTCGCTGAGCGGCATTGAGGGCAGCGGATCGATCTCTTCTTCCGGCTGCTCTTCGACGAACCCGGCGGCGAAGAGCGGAAGCTGGCCGGAATCGGCGAGCCTGCGCACGGCCCAGAGCGTTTCGCGCCGGTCCATGGCGACGGACTGGAAGCAATCGGCTTCGGCGAGGATCACGAGCGCGCGCTTGGGCAAATGCGCGCGGCGCGAAACATCGTCCACCGCGTCATAAGCATTGCCGCGCGCGGCGATGAGCGCCAGCGCCCAATCTTCGCGGAAGCCGCCGATCTGGCGGAAACCGAGGCGCAGCGCAAGCGCGCTGCCGTTCGCTTCGAGCGTATTGTCCCAATGGCTGAAATTCACATCCACCGGGCGCACTTCGATATCGTGGTCGCGCGCATCGCGCACGATTTCGGCGGGCGCATAAAAACCCATCGGCTGCGAATTCAGGAGCGCGCAGGCGAAGGCAGCGGGATGATGCTTCTTGATCCAGGCCGAAACATAGACGAGATGGGCGAAGCTCGCCGCATGGCTTTCGGGGAAGCCGTAGGAGCCGAAACCTTCGATCTGCTTGAAGCAGCGCTCGGCGAATTCGCGGGCATAGCCGCGCGCGGCCATGCCGCCCACGAGTTTCTCGCGGAAGGAATCGATGGTGCCGGCATTGCGGAAAGTGGCCATGGAGCGGCGAAGGCCGTTGGCTTCTTCGGCCGTGAATTTCGCGGCCACGATGGCGAGTTTCATCGCCTGTTCCTGAAAGAGCGGCACGCCCATGGTCTTTCCGAGCACGTCGCGCAACTCGTCCGCCGGGCCGTGTTCGGGCGACGGCGAGGGATAATCGACCTTTTCCGCGCCGCTCCGGCGCCGCAAATAAGGATGCACCATATCGCCCTGAATGGGCCCGGGGCGCACGATCGCGACCTCGATCACGAGATCGTAGAAATTCCGCGGCGCCAGGCGCGGCAGCATGTTCATCTGCGCGCGGCTTTCGACCTGGAACACGCCGATGGCGTCGGCCTTGCAGAGCATGTCGTAAACGGCCGGATCCTCGCGGGGGACCGTTGCGAGATCGAATGTCTTTCCTTCGTGGATGCGGATGAGATCGAGCGCTTTTCGGATGCAGGTGAGCATGCCGAGCGCCAGCACATCGACCTTCATCATCATCAGCGTGTCGATATCGTCCTTGTCCCATTCGATGAAATGGCGGTCTTCCATCGCGGCGGGGCCGACGGGCACGATCTCGTCGAGGCGGTCGCGCGTGAGCACGAAGCCGCCCACATGCTGGGAAAGATGGCGGGGAAAACCGATCAGCTCGTTCGCCATCTTCACCACGCGCGCGATGAGCGCGTTCGCCGGGTCGAGCCGGCCCTGACGCACTTCGTTTTCCCGCAAGCTCTCACCCCAGCTACCCCAGACGCCGCCGGCGAGCGCGGCGGTGACATCCTCGGTGAGGCCGAAGACTTTTCCCACTTCGCGGATGGCGCTTCTCGGGCGATAGCAGATCACGGTTGCGGTGAGCGCCGCGCGATGATGGCCGTAGCGCTGGTAGATGTTCTGGATCACGTCCTCGCGCCGCTCGTGCTCGAAATCGACATCGATGTCGGGCGGTTCTTTGCGTTCCTGGCTGACGAAACGCTCGAACAGAAGATCGATTTCGGTGGGGTCGACGGCGGTGATGCCGAGCACGAAACAGACGGCCGAATTCGCCGCCGAGCCGCGGCCCTGACAAAGGATGCTTTTGCTTTTGGCGAATTGGACGATGTCGTGCACGGTGAGGAAATAGGGCGCGATTTCCATTTTGCCGATCAGCGCCAGTTCCTTTGCCAGCGTGGCGCGCACCTTGTCGGGGATCGCGCCATAGCGAGCGGCCGCGCCTTGCCAGGTGAGATCTTCGAGATGTTGTTGCGCGGTTTTGCCCGGCGGCACCGGCTCGTCGGGATAATTGTATTTGAGCTGGTCGAGGGAAAACCCGATGCGATCTGCAAAGCGGATCGTTTCGGCGATGGCTTCGGGCGCATCTTCGAACAGCGCCGCCATTTCCGCCCTGGGTTTCAGATAGCGTTCGGCATTCACCTCCAGCAAGCGCCCCGCGCCATCAAGCGTCACATGCTCGCGGATGCAGGTGACGACGTCCTGCAATTCGCGCCGCTCGGGCTCGTGATAGAGCGCGTCATTGGTGGCGATGAGGGGAATGCCCGCGTCTTGCGCCACGCGCTTCCATTCGGCGAGGCGGCGCGCGTCATCACCCAGATGGGGCATGGAGACCCCGAGCCAGACACGGCCGGGGGCGCGGGCCCTCAGATTTTCGATAAGTGCCTGAACGGCCTTAAGATTCGGCTTTCGATTGTTTCTGGAAATTTCGAGGGGGGGATCCCCCCTGTTCCAATATTTGCCGCCCGGTTGTTCGGGCGGATTCATGCTGCGCTCGGGCGGCAGCACCACCAACATAAGACCGTTTTGCCATTCGTAAAGGTCTTCGAGGGTCAAAAAACATTCGCCCTTGGGCGCGCGCGCCTTGCCCGCGCTCAGGAGGCGGCAGAGACGGCCGTAAGCTTCGCGATCCGAGGGATAGGCGAGGATATCCGGCGTGCCGTCGATGAAGACAAGCCGCGCGCCCACCAGAAGCCTGGGGGCTGCGCCGAATTTTTCCCCGATCCGGTTCAGCGCATCGTAGGCGCGCACGACACCGGCGAGCGTGTTGCGGTCGGCGATGCCGATGGCCGCATAACCGAGCGCGGCGGCCGTAAGCGCGAACTCCCTCGGATGCGAAGCCCCGCGCAGGAAGGAGAAATTGGTGGTGACCGCGATTTCGGCGTAATCGCTCATGCGAAGAGCCCCTGCACGAACCATTGGGGAAGATCGCTCGCGCTGCGATAGAGCCAGTAGCGGCGGCCTTCATTATCTTCGGCGCAATAATAATCGCGCGCCGGCGCCTGATGGCGCCACCATTCCATGGCGATGCGCTCGGGCCCTTCGCGCGCCGCGAGTGCGCGCGCAACGCTGCGCCAGCGCAGATGGGATGGCAGCATGGCGGCGGGTTCGGCTTTGGCGAAGAAGCGCAAAGGCCGGCGCGGAGATTCCTTTTCGCGGCGGATTCTCTTCCATTCGATTTTAGATTTTTCTGCATATTGCGCAGGCTGCGCCGTCCAGGCGGCTTCGGGGATATGCGTGTCGTTCGGGCGGAATGCGAGGATGCGATGGGGCCCGAAACGCGCGGCCAGACGGTCGATCAGATAGCGGATTTCTTTTTGCGCATTCGCATCGGCATCGAGCTCGGTGGCGATGGATTCGCTTTTCTGCGTGCGGCCGGCCGAAAGCCGGATGAGATCGAAACCGAAGCCGGGATCGAGCGGATCGACGAGCGCATCGAGCCGCTCGCGGAACAGCCGTACAATTGCATCGGCGTCGCGCGTGGGCGCGGCCGTCTCGACGGCCATTCTGCGCACCTTGCCGTCGGCGCGGAAGAACACGGCTTCGAGTCGGCGCGCGCCCTCGCCGCGTTCGGACAAAAGCATGCCCAGGGATTGCGCAAGACCGCGCAGCGTTTCGAGAATGACGTCTTGCGCCGTGAGCGGCTCGGCAAAAATCCGCTCGGCCATGTAATCGGGCAACGGCAGACGCGG
>DATIZS010000078.1:0-2734 GCA_035516955.1 Rhizomicrobium sp. | reverse complement strand
GTCTCGGTTATCGCGTCGACTATTTCTTCAACGCGATGGATGGCGGGATCGACATGCGCAAGAGCGAAGACCGCAGCTTCTACGGTCCATTCGCCTCCATCAGCATCGGCCTCGGCGATTAACACACCAATTGCGGGCATTGGAACGGCTACAATTCGCCGATAAAAATTTCCGTCCCATCCCCTTGAATCGCGGCGCGCGTTCCCATTTCGTTCCTTGAACGGAGCGTCGAGGAACCGATGAACTAGCGCACCCATGGGAAAATACAGGGAAGGGCGTGCGTCCCATGGGCGCCCGTTTGAAACTCGGTCACCATACGTCGCGCGCGCACTCCATCGGACAAAAGGCGCAAACCGTGCAGCAGGTTTCATGAGACCCGAGGCGAGCGTGCATGTGGTTGCGCGGGTGAAACCGCGCTTCGCCTTGTGGCCGCAGCGATCGAAAAAAGGCTGGCGGGCTCTGCAATAGGGGCGTCCGCCTTTCTTTTTGCGCCTGCGTTGTTGCGAGCGCAAAACTTTTCCCGCGCTGAAGCCACTTAACTCGCCACCGCGCGTCCGTCCTTAATAGTGAGCCCCCGGAAAAGGCGAGGGGGAGGGGATGGTCAAACGACCCGACATCGATTGGGAGGGAGCGGCCGTGAATCCGCCGGGCGCGGAGCAGGCCGCGCGCGTCGATGCGTGGTTCGAAGAGCATGTTCTGCCGCTAGAGGCGTCGTTGATGCAATTCCTGGAACGCAATTGGCGAAATGCCAGCGATGTTTCCGATCTCCGCCAGGAGGTTTATGTGCGCGTCTATCAGGCGGCGCTGAAGCAGATTCCGGAAAAGCCGCGGCAATTCCTCTTCGCCACCGCCCGCAACCTGCTGATCGATCGCGTGCGCCATGAAAGCGTGATCCCGATCGAGGCGGCATCCGATCTCGAATCGCTGGAGATCGCCTCCGATGTGCCGGGCCCCGAACATGCGGCGATCGCGCGCGATGAATTGCGCCGGCTTCAGGCGGCCCTCGATCATCTTCCGCCGCGCTGCCGCCAGGCGCTCGTGCTGGCGCGCATCGAAGATCTTTCGCGCACGGAAATCGCCAGGACCATGGGCATCGCCGAGATCACCGTCTCGCAATATCTGACGCAAGGCATCTGCGCGCTGGCCGATACGCTTGCCGGCAAGCCTCCGAAGCCGCGGAGGAAGACATGAGCCAGCCCGCGTTTTCCCCCAAGAGCATCGATGCCGAAGCGGCATCCTGGATCGAGCGCCGCCATTTCGGGCCGTGGAGCGAGGCCGATCAGGCCGAATTCTCCGAATGGCTGCAGCGCTCGATCGAAAACCGCGTCGCCTATCTCCGGCTGAATTCGAGCTGGAAGCGCGCGAGAAGGCTCGCCGCATTGCCTTCCGCGCGGCAAAGCGCGAGCCCTGCGCAAAAGTCCAACACGCCGCTTCTGATGAAAGTGGCGGCCGGTTTCGTGGTTCTGACATTGGCGGGATGGGGTTTCGCCTATTTCCTGCTGCAGCCGCGCGACCGCGTTTTTTCTACGCCGGTCGGCGGGCACGAGACCGTGACCTTTTCCGACGGAACGCGCGTGGAGCTGAACACCAACACGGTCTTGCGCGCGCGCATGACGACCGATCAGCGCGCCGTCTGGCTCGAGCGCGGCGAGGCCTATTTCGAAGTCAAGCACGATCCGGTGCATCCCTTCGTCGTGATGATCGGCAACCGCCGCGTCACCGATCTGGGAACGCAGTTCACGGTGCATCGCGAGAAGAAGAGGATGGAAGTGGCCGTCGTCCAGGGCCGGGTGTGGTTCGACGATCCGGGCAGGACATCCGAAAACGGCACGCTGCTCACGCCGGGCGACGTCGCGGTGGCGACCGCGAGCGGAACCTCGGTCACGCGCAAATCGCTGCAGGCGCTGACCGCGGAACTGAACTGGCGTCAGGGCCTGCTCGTCTTCGACAAGACGACGCTTGCCGATGTGGCCACCGCGTTCAATCGCTACAACCGCGTCAAGCTCGTCGTGAAGGATCCGGTTGCGGCCCGTGTGCTTGTTGGCGGCACGTTCCGCGCCAACGACGTCGAGGATTTCGCGCGTCTGGCCGAAACCGTGCTCGGCCTGCGCGTGCGCCATACGGCAGATGGAATCGAGATTTCACATTGATGCGCCAAGCGCGGCGCCGCAATTGAAGGGGGGATCATGACAAAGCTGCGATATATGCGATCGGTCCTTGCGGGAAGCGCCTGCGCCGCCGCTTTTGCCGGCAGCGCGCTGGCCGGCGAGTTCAATGTGCCGAGCGGCGATCTTCGCGCCGCGCTCAATCTTTATGCCAAGCAGGCGCGCGTCGAACTGATCTATCCCGTGAGCGCGGTCGAAGGCGTTCACACCAGGGGCGCGCGCGGCGATCTCTCGTCGGACGAAGCGCTCGCGGCCATTCTGCAGGGCACCGGATTCGACACGCAGCGCACGCCATCGGGCGCCATCGGCATCGTGCGCAACAGATCCGTGCCGCGCCAGGCCGTGGCCGAGCTGGCGCAGGCCGCCCCCGTTCATGCCGCGGCCGTGGAAACCGTCGTCGTCACCTCGTCGAAGATCAAGGGCGATATCCAGACCGTTCCCATCGCCATCACAGCGCTTTCGCAGGAACAGCTCACCTCTCGTCAGATCGCAGGTGGCCCCGATCTGGTGAAGGAAGTGCCCAATCTTACGTTCTCCAAAACCAATTTCACCGGCTACAACATCGAAAT
>DATIZS010000077.1:0-6043 GCA_035516955.1 Rhizomicrobium sp. | reverse complement strand
GAACGGCGCAACCCGGATGCCGCGCCGCGCGAGGATGAGGAAATCGTATTTCAGATTCTGCGCGATCTTGAGGACGCCCTCGTCTTCCAGGAGCGGCTTGAGGCGCCTGATGACATCGGCCTCGGCGAGCTGCTCGATTTTCGCCGAGCCCGCGAGATCGAGGCCATCGCCGGATTTGTGCCCGCACGGGATATAACAGGCGTCGTTGGGCGCGACCGCCAGCGAGACGCCGCAAAGGCCAGCCTGCATCGCATCGAGCGAAGTCGTTTCGGTATCGACGCAGACGCGGCCCGCTTCATAGGCGCGCGCGATCCAATGATCGAGGCGCTTCAGGCTCGTCACGGTTTCGTAAGCGTCGTGATTGACGGGCTTGAGGATGAGCCCGCGATCCATGACCGCGCCCGGCGCGCCGGCCGTGCCCGGCTGCAAGGATTTTTCCGCGGGCAGAGGCGCCAGCGCCTTCTTCGGCAGAGCGCTTGCCTGCGCGGGAAGCTTTTCCTGCGCGGGGTCCGGCGCGGCCTCGATGGCGTCCGGATCGTCGATGCCGTAATGCGACGCCGCGCGGCGGATGAGCGAATTGAATTCCATCGCCTTCAGGAATGCGATCAGCGATGCCGGATCGGGCTCGCGCGTGGCGAAATTTTCGGGCCCTTCCGAAATCTTCGCGCGGTCGTCGAGCGTCACGAGCTTTTTCGAAATGCGCGCGAGTTCGGCGTGCTCGATCAGCGCCTCGCGGCGCTTGGGCTGTTTGATCTCGCCCGCGCGTTTCAAAATCGTTTCGAGATCGCCATATTGGTTGACGAGCTCGGCCGCTGTCTTCACGCCGATGCCGCGCACGCCGGGGATATTGTCGGTGGAATCGCCGGCGAGCGACTGAACCTCGACCACCTTCGAGGGCGGCACGCCGAAGCGCTCCATCACCTCGGCCGAACCGATGTGCTTGTTCTTCATCGTGTCGAGCATTTCCACCTTGCCGTCCACGACGAGCTGCATCAAATCCTTGTCGGAGGAAACGATGGTGACCTTGGCGCCCGCTTCGCGCGCCAGCCGCGCATAGGTCGCGATGAGATCGTCGGCCTCGAAACCGGGAGCCTCGATGGCCGGCACACCGAAGGCGCGCGTGGCATCGCGCACCAGCGGGAATTGCGGAATTAGATCTTCGGGTGGATCGGGGCGGTGGGCCTTGTATTCCGGATAGATGTCATTGCGGAAGGTCTTGCGGCCCGCATCGAAGATCACGGCGAGATGGGTGGGCTTGTCGCCTTGCTTCGTATCCTCGAGAAGCTTCCACAGCATGTTGCAGAAGCCGGAGACCGCGCCGGTCGGCAGCCCGTCGGATTTGCGGCTCAAGGGGGGAAGCGCATGATAGGCGCGGAAGAGATAGCCCGAACCATCGATCAGGTAGAGGTGATCGCCCTTCTTGAGAGGCCTCGCGCTCAATGGGCCTTCATTCCTTCCCTCAGCACGAAGCGGCGGTCGCAATAGGGACATTCGACATAATGCTCGTCGCCCATCTCCAGATAGACGCGCGGATGGCCGAGCGCGGATTGAGGGCCCGTGGCGCCGCCGTCGCAGGCCACCCGCGTTTGATCGACTTCTATCGTTTCGGGCACTTCCACAGGCATGATCGCTTCCCGGTTTCAGGCGGGCGGATCATAGCCGCCAACGCCGCCGCCGCAACTGGCTTGGAAATCCGCCGCCGGGCGGGCTAGGCCGTAGTGTCGTGGTTCCGAAGTTCGCTCAGAACCTGATATAAGGAATTTAGCGAAATTCGGAACCGAAACGACACTAGAATCAATAGATTCCCGGTGTCCTGCGATTCCGGAATTCGCCCAAAGCCTATATAGAGATGAAGCGAATTTCGGAATCGGGACACTGGGTCATGGTCGTCTTGAACCGCATCTACACGAAGACCGGCGACAAGGGCACCACCGCGCTCGGCGACGGAACGCGGCTTCCCAAACATGCGCTACGCATCGCCGCCTATGGCACGGTGGACGAGACCAACGCAGCGCTTGGAATTGCGCGCCTCCATACGGAGGGCGATTTCGATTCCATGCTGGCGCGCGTGCAGAACGATCTCTTCGATCTGGGCGCCGATCTCTGCGTTCCCGAGACCGCCAAACGCGCCGAGGGACGCCTGCGCATCAGCGAGGCGCAGGTCGAGCGGCTGGAGCGCGAGATCGATTCGATGAATGCGGAACTTTCGCCGCTCACCTCTTTCGTGCTTCCGGGCGGAACGCCGGGGGCGGCCTATCTGCATCTGGCGCGTACGATTTCGCGGCGCGCGGAACGGCTGATGGTGGAGCTTGCGGCTGTGGAACCCGTGGGCGAGCCCGCGCTCAAATATATCAACCGGCTTTCGGACCATCTTTTCGTCGCCGCGCGCTTCGCCAATGCGAAGGGCGCGAAGGACGTTCTCTGGGTTCCGGGCGAGAACCGTTAAAGCGCAATCCGGAAAAGCGCGAAGCGGTTTTCCGTTGGATCGCGCGAAAATTATCAGTCTTCCTGCGGACCGGCGCGGCGGCCGAACAAAAACGCCAATATCACGCCCACGACACCCGTGACGCCCCAGCCGGGCAGCGCCATCACGCTGTAGGTCCAGCTCGCGAGGAAGGACGGAAAATTCCTGCCGACCCATGATTTGAAGGCCGCGTCGCCGCCCTTGCCGAGGATTGCCCAGACTTGATCGATGGAGCGCACGGTGATCTGTCCGCCGTGCTCCAGCGACGTGACGATATCGGCGCCCAGAAGCGCGATCGCGACCACGATCAGGATGAGGCTGATGAAGCGGAATACCACGGACATTGCAGGGCCCCCGGAGCTTCCCCGATGGCAAAGGTACAGAGCGCGGCGGGAGCGCACAAGAATGATGAAGCCCGGTTAACCACCATGGGTTCCTCATGGCCGCGGAACAGACCCGCTCGCCGGGCGATTTTATGTGCGATTGCTCGCAAGCTGTGCAGGGGCGCACAAATATGATGCAGTCACGAATATTTCACGGCCGCATCGCGCATATGCATGACCCGGTAGGCGAGCGCCCCGCCATAGATATCGACGACGGCGTGCGCCGCCATCAGCCACCACAGGCTCTGCGACAAGAGATAAAGAATGGCGAAGGCGAGCCCGACAAGACCGGTGTTCACCACGCCATAGCGGCCTTGATAGATATGTCCGATGCCGAAGATGAGCGACGAAATCGCGACGGCGCCGATGACGCCCGTCACCGGAACGAGAAACCAGATGAAGAAGCCGCGATAGAGAAGCTCTTCCCACACGCCCGCCGTGATCGCCACCAGGACGAAAAGAAGAAGTTCGTTTCGCGTGCGCGGCGTGATCTTGAGTTCCTCCATGCGCTGGGCCCAGCGATCGAGATTTCGCCCCGCGATCTTCGGAAGCCGCGCGATCTGCACGCAGAAGACAAGCGCTACGAGCGTTACCGCGACGAAGCCGACCCGGCCCCAGAAGTCTATGGGCCAGTCGAGCCCGAGCGTATCGAATGGCCTCTTCGCCCAAAGCCAGGCGAACAGAACCAGCGCCACCACCAGCCAGCCGCGAAAGACCGTGAGCCAATAGCGCCGCATCAGCGGCACCCCGCTTTGCAGCGCGAGCTGGCGGCCCGTCACCGCCGAAAGCACAGGCATGAGGATGGCGGCCAGGAACAGCAGCACAAAATCGAGAACGGTGTGGCGCGCGAGGAACGCGTGGAGCATCGATGCCTCAGGGTCTGGGATAGGGCGTGCCGTCCTTGTGCGTGAACCAGCCCTTGCGCCGGTCGAGATGCATGTCGATATCGGAATAGGTGCAGACATCCTCCATCGGCCTGCGCGTTCCGATTTCGAGATAGACCGCCATTTCCTTGCTTTTATTGATCAGATGATGGCCGTTGGGCGAATTCTTGGGAAAACCCGCGCAATCGCCGGCGCACATCGCTTCCTCGCCCGCGTCGGTGACGAGCACGACTTCGCCGGAAAGGATGTAGACGAATTCGTCTTCCGCCGAATGCCAATGACGCTGGCTCGACCACGCGCCCGGCGGCAGATGGGTGAGATTGACGCCGAAATCGGTCAGCCCGCCCGCATCGCCGAGCCCCTGCTTGACGCGCTCCTTCGCCATTTCGTCGAAGGGCGGAGGATAGGTCGAGCCTTTGCGCTTGAAGACGGAATTCACATCGATCTTGGGCATGGCGAACCTCAGACATAGAGAACCGGCGGTCCATAGCGTTTTAGTTGCTTGTCGTGCGTCACAAGCGAGCAGCCTTCGTAGGCCGCCTGCGCCACGAGCATGTGATCGAACGGATCGCCATGCAATGCCGGAAGCGCGACGGCCCTTTGCGCATGATCGAGTGTCACGGGGATGAATTGGACGCCCTTCTGCTCAAGGGTTCGCCGTTCCAGCGCCATGTCGAGCCGGAGCCGGCCGAGAACATGCTTGATGGCCAGTTCCCACCAGCTTGCCGAACTCACAAATAGCTCATTATCTGCCGCAGTCAGAATCTGCCGCAGTCAGAAGTTTCTCGGCACGTGCGCTCAGCCGCGGATCGCCCGCGGACCACCACAGGAGAATGTGGGAATCGAGCAGCAGCTTCAATCGCGCTCACCGCGAAAAGCCGCAAGAATGTGTTCCGGAAGCGGATCGTCGAAATCCGGACCGATCCAGATTTTACCCTTCATGAAGCCGGGCTTGCGGTCGGCGCGGATTTTGGATTTGGCGGCTTTCTTCTTTTTGCCTTTCACCGGCACGAGCTTGACCGCGGGCTTTCCCGCGCGCGCGATGACGATATTCTCGCCCGCTTCCGCCTCGGCGATGAGGCTGGAAAGATGCGTTTTCGCCGTGTGGATGTTGACGGTCTTTTCCAAAGCAAAGGTACCCTTAGCTAAGCTTAGCTAAGGGTACTGGAGACAGGGCAAAAAGTCGAGCGGTTCAGCCCGCCGCGGGCTGCTCGCCTTCAGCCTTCTTCTTCGTCAAATCCTCGCCGGTCTTCTGATCGACCGCCTTCATGGACAGGCGCACCTTGCCGCGGTCGTCGAAGCCGAGGAGCTTCACCTTCACCGTATCGCCTTCCTTGACCACATCGCTCGTCTTCGCGACGCGCTGCGGCGCAAGTTCGGAGATGTGGACGAGGCCGTCCTTCGGGCCGAAGAAATTCACGAAGGCGCCGAAATCCATCACCTTGACGACCTTGCCGTCATAGATTTCGCCGACCTCGGGCTCGGCCACGATGGATTTGATCCACTTCAACGCGGCGCGGATCGAGTCGCCGTCGGCAGAGGCCACCATCACCGTGCCGTCGTCTTCGATGTTGATCTTGGCGCCGGTTTTTTCCACGATCTCGCGGATCACCTTGCCGCCCGAGCCGATCACTTCGCGGATCTTGTCGGTCGGAATATGGATCACCTCGATGCGCGGAGCATGTTCGCCGAGCTGCTCGCGCGATTTCGTGATGGCTTTCGCCATTTCGCCGAGGATATGCAAGCGCCCGCCCTTCGCCTGATCGAGTGCCACGCGCATGATCTCTTCGGTGATGCCGGCGATCTTGATGTCCATCTGAAGCGAGGTCACGCCCTGATCGGTTCCGGCGACCTTGAAATCCATGTCGCCCAGATGATCCTCGTCGCCCAGGATGTCGGAGAGCACCGCGTAACGCTTGTCCTCGAGGATGAGCCCCATGGCGATGCCGGCGATGGGCCGCTTGATCGGCACGCCCGCATCCATCAACGCGAGCGAGGTTCCGCAAACCGTCGCCATCGAGGACGAGCCGTTGGATTCGGTGATCTCGGAAACGACGCGAAGCGTATAGGGAAACTCTTCCTTCGACGGCAGGAGCGGATGCACCGCGCGCCATGCAAGCTTGCCATGGCCGATATCGCGGCGGCTCGGCGCGCCCATGCGACCCGTCTCGCCCACCGAATAGGGCGGGAAGTTGTAATGCAGCATGAAGCTCTGCTTGGTCGTGCCTTCCAGACCATCGACGAATTGTTCGTCCTCGCCGGTGCCGAGCGTGGCGACCACGAGCGCCTGCGTTTCGCCGCGGGTGAAGAGC
>DATIZS010000076.1:0-2541 GCA_035516955.1 Rhizomicrobium sp. | reverse complement strand
CAGCTTGGCCGCGATCATGTTGTTGACGGCATTGCCGCCAGCCCCGCCCACGCCCAACACGGTGATGCGCGGCTTGAGCTCCGTCACTTCCGGCGCTCTCAATTTAATCGGCATTTCGACCTCCTACGTGTTACTCGAGGTCTTCCGCCGACACCCCGCGGACGTGGACCTGTTCCGGCCCATCGCCCGCTCTATCCATCAACCGAACAAACTGGCGCCAAACAGCCGCGCGAGCCCGCGCTTACCCTGTCTGGTTTCTGCGTGGGCATTGGGATCCAGCACTTCGGGCGCCGTCGTTGCCCCCGCAATGAGAAGGCCCAATGCCGTGGAATAGGCCGGGCCGGCATTTGCCGCCGCCAGTCCCGGAAACGCCGTGGGACGCGCGATGCGCGCCTTCTTGTTGAGCACGCGCTCGGTCAGCTCGCGCGCGCCCGCGAGCTGGCAGCCGCCGCCCGTCAGCACCGCGCGGCGGCCGGCCGCCACGTCGAAGCCGGTCGCGCGCAGGCGGTCGCGCACATGGGTGAGGATTTCCTCCATGCGCGACTGGATCACGCGGGTGAGCAGCGAGCGCTTGATGCGCTGATTGGATTCTTCGCCTTCTTCACCAATCTGCGGCACCTCGATCATGTCGGTGCCGGATTCGGTGTCGCCGAGCGTAGAACCGTAAAGCGACTTGATGCGCTCGGCGGCTCCCAAAGGCGTCGAAAACATCTTGGCGATGTCGGACGTGATGTGTGCGCCGCCGAGCGGAATGGAATCCACATGGATCAGCGCGCCTTCCATGAAGACGGCGACGGCCGTCACGCCCGCGCCGAAATCGATAAGGGTGGCGCCCAAGGACGTTTCATCGGGCGCCAATGTCGAAAGCGCGCTGGCATAGGGCGCACAAAGCTGGCGGGCGATGGTGAGATGGCAGCGCTCGACTGCAAGCCGGAGATTGTGCAGCGGCCCGGCCGGAACCGCGACCGCATGAACGGTAACGCCCAGCCTCTCGCAGAACATGCCGCGCGGATCGCGCACGCCGCGCGACTGGTCGATGACATAACTGGCAGGCGAGGCCTGGATGGTTTCGCAGCCTTCGGCGCGGCAATTGCGTTTTCCTTCGGCGATGATGTCGCGAAGGTGCGCGTCGGTGACCAGCGCCCCGCCCAGCACGCGTTCGGCCCGCGCGGTCAGGCTTCGCGGCTGGCCGCATTGAACGGAAAGGATCACGTCCTGGATGCGGTGATCGGCAAGCTGCTCGGCGCGGTCCACCGCTTCGCGAATGGATTCTTCGGCAAGCTCGAGGCTCGTCACCGCGCCCGACTTGATGCCGCGCGATTCATGAACGGCCGAGCCCAACACCTTCAGGCCGGTGGAATCGGCGCGGCCGATAATGCAGGCGATCTTGGAAGAGCCAACATCCAGCGCCGCCACTAGACCCGGGCGAGTCGCCGGCGCGGAATTTCCGTTCGTCTTGATGCGACTCATTTCGCCCATCACGCGCCCCGCTCCCTGGGCACAGGCTGCGAATCACCATTATGTAGCCGGAATATGTACGAATCGGGATAGCGCAGGTCTATTGATTCGATGTCCCGCTCGAGCACGCCCTTGTCGACGATCAGGCGTTCGAGTTCGGCCAGCTGATTCGCCCACCCGTCTTCGGGCAGCTTAACGACCACGTTTCCGTCCAAAATCAGGTTCCAGCGGCGTTCGGAGATGCGTTCGGCCGCGCGCACGCGGGCGGCCACGGCGCGCGATGCGCTGATGGCATCGAGCAGCGGCGCCGCCGCCTGAGGGGCGCCGGGACCAAGAATGAGCGGCAAATGCGAGAATTCGTCGATATCGGCTTTGGTGATGACGGCGCCCGAGCGCTCCACCACCGCCATCTCGTTGCCGTTCTTCCAGAGCGCGAAGGGGTGCTTTTCGACAATGGCGACTGAAACCGTATCAGGGAACCGGCGGCGGACTTCGGCACCTGAAACCCAAGGGAGCTGAAGCAGACGCGACCGGACGCCAGCCGGATCGACGCTGAAAATCGACTGCCCTGACTGAATGCCGAGCGCCGCGTTGATGGCATCGGTCGAAGTGCGTTCGTTGCCGCTGATGGTGACATGATGCACGGCAAAGCCAAGCTTGCCGATGGCATTAGCCGTGCCCCGCCCCAGGCTTTGATAGGCATTGCCGAAATGGCCGCCCGAAATGTAACCGGCGAGCGCGGCGCAAAGAATGAAGGCCAGCGTTACCGACAGCATGGGCCGATGCGTGATACTTCCGGTCACCGCACTCGCGACACGCGAAATGCCACGTTCTTCACGCCCGCGGCGCTTGCTCTGACCGCCACGCGCATCGGCGCGCAGCATCACCGTGCTCATCCAGCCGCGGCGCGCGGACGCCTTCGTGCGGCGGTTCGATTTCACCTGTCGCATGAGGCGTCCTCCAGTATCCAGCGCACTAAGCTACGGAAATTCATGCCGGTATGAGCCGCCTGTTCCGGCACCAGCGAGGTTGGCGTCATGCCGGGCTGCGTGTTCACTTCGAGAATGATCAAACGGTTCTGCC
>DATIZS010000075.1:0-3534 GCA_035516955.1 Rhizomicrobium sp. | reverse complement strand
AATGGTGGAATGAAATTGCGCCAGAACAAGCGTTCGACAGTATTGGCGCTGTTGGAGTGCGGGAGCTTGCTAGTGTCTTCGAGATTCTCGGTGCTGGAAATTTCATGGATCGAGTTCAATTGGATTCCGGCGTCGTTCGCGGCCTCGATTATTACACAGGCCCAGTGTTTGAAGCTCAACTCACATTCCCGGTGAAAAACGAAGACGGCGAGCCCGTAATCTTCGGCTCGGTCGCGGGCGGCGGGCGCTATGACGATCTCGTCGCGCGCTTCACCGGCCAGCAGGTGCCGGCGACGGGCGTCTCCATCGGCGTATCGCGATTGATGTCGGCGCTGATGCAGCGCGGCGTGCTCGCAAGCGCGGAGGAGCCGCTGGTGTTCGTGCTCGCGCTCGATGAAATCTCCCGCAGTTTCGAAATGACGCGCGAGTTGCGCGACTCCGGCATCCGCGCGGAAACCTATGTCGGCAACAAGAAATTCGGCGATCAGCTCAAATATGCCGACAAGCGGGGCGCCGCCATCGCCATCATCGAAGGCTCGGAAGAATTCAACAGCAAGCAGGTGACGCTGAAGAATCTCGCGCTCGGCGCGGAGCTTGCGAAGAACATCGAATCCCGCGCCGAATGGCTGGGCGAGCGTCAGGCGCAGAAAACCGTCAAGCGCAGCGATCTCGTCAAGGAAGTCCGCGCCATGCTGGGAGGCGCAAAATGACCGCCTTCCCGAATTACGACGCGAAGAAAATCGCCGCGCTCGATGCGCAGGCCGCCGCGATCCTCGGCGTATTCGCCAGACACGATTATGTCCGCGCCGAACCGTCGGTGTTGCAGCCGGCCGACATGTTCCTCGACCGCTCGGGCGAGGAAATCCGCCGGCGCACCTTCGCCTTCACCGATCCATCGGGCAATGAATTGTGTCTGCGCCCCGACATCACGATTCCGATCTGCAAGATGTATGTCGGCGACGGCATCCGTCTGCCCGCGCGGCTTTGCTATAACGGCCTCGTTTTCCGCCACCAGCCCGCGGAACCCGAACGGCCGACGCAATTCTATCAGGCCGGTGTCGAGCTTCTCGGCGTGAAGGATCGCGCCGCCGCCGAAACCGAAATCCTGACTCTCGCCGCCGAAAGCATGCAGGCGGCGGGCCTGAAGGATTACACGCTCAAGGTCGGCGATCTCGGGCTCTTTTCGGCCTTCGTCGATGCGCTCAACATTCCGGCGCAATGGCGCGGGCGACTGAAGCGCCATTTCTGGCGCGCCGGTTATTTCGAGGCGCTGCTCGCGCGCATGTCGAAAGGCGTCGCCAATGACGCGCAGCGCCTGCTCGCGCATCTGGGAACGCTTCGCGAAACCGAAGCGCGCGCGGCCTTCGAAGGTTTGATGGATCTGTTCGGCGCAGCCCATCAGGGCGCGCGCACGCGCGAGGAGATCGTGGACCGTCTCATGGAACAGGCGGCCGATGCGGCGCTGCGCTTCGATCCCAAAATGGCGAAGCTCTTGTCGCAATTGCTGGCGATATCCGGCCCCGCCGAGAAGGCGCTCGCGCAAATCCGTACACTGACGAAATCGGCCGGCGTCAGGCTCCAAGCCCCGCTCGCCGAAATGAGCGCGCGGCTTTCCGCGCTCGAAGCGCTGGGCATCGCGCCAAACCGCGTTTCCTTCGCCGCGCGTTTCGGACGCAACATGGAATATTATACGGGCTTCGTGTTCGAACTCTGGTCGCGCGATGCCGAAGGTGCTGTGCAGGTCGCGGGCGGCGGGCGCTACGACACGCTGCTCGAAAATCTGGGCGCGAAAAAACACATTCCGGCGATCGGCTATGCCATCCGCACCGAGCGTGTGTTTGCGGCGCGCGCGGCGCAAGGAAGGCGCAAATGAGCGCGCGTCTCACCTTGGCTGTGCCGTCGAAAGGCCGCCTGCAGGAGCAGGTCAACGACTATTTCGCCGATGCGGGCCTGCCGCTGAAGAAGGCGGCCGGCGCGCGCGGCTATCGCGCCACCATCGCCGGTTTCGCCGATGTCGACGTGCAATTGCTGTCGGCGTCGGAAATCGCCGCAGCCCTTATTTCCGGCGATGTGCATCTGGGCGTCACGGGCGAGGATCTCATCCGCGAACAGGCCGCCACGCTCGATGGCCGCGTGGCGCTCATAGCCAAGCTCGGCTTCGGTCATGCCGATGTGGTGGTGGCCGTGCCGCAGGCCTGGATCGATGTCGCCACCATGGCCGATCTCGACGATGTCTGCGCGCAATTCTATCAGCGCCATCGCCGCCGCCTGCGCGTGGCGACGAAATATGTCACCCTCACCCGCGCCTTTTTCGCGAAGGCCGGCATTGCCGATTACCGCATCGTGGAAAGCGCGGGCGCCACCGAAGGCGCGCCCGCCGCCGGCGCCGCCGAAGCCATCGTCGACATCACCAGCACGGGCGCCACGCTCGCCGCCAACGACCTCAAGCTCCTGGACGACGGTTTGATCCTGCAAAGCCAGGCGCAACTGGCCGCGAGCCTTTCCGCCAAATGGCCCGCGAATATTCGCAAGACCGCCGAGACGCTGCTCTCGCGGCTTTCGGCGCGCGAACGCGCCAAGGCTTCGCTGGTGTTGCGGGTGCGGCTTTCGGGCAATGAGAAGAAGGCCGTGGCGCGGGTTCAAAAGGAAGCCGCCGCCGAAATCCTCTCGCGGGGCGGCGCCAAGGAATATTCGCTGCTCGTGCCGCGCGGCAATCTCATGGTCGCGACCGAAATATTGAAAGGCGCCGGCGCGGTCACCGCCGAGGAAGCCGATTACGTGTTCCGCGACGACGATCCGCTCATCGCCGCCTTCGCGCGCTCATTGCGGTGAGACGGGCCCCGTCGCGATGTCGGGATCGTCGATGTGGGCGGCTTTCCAGCGCATCGCCATCAGGATGCGATTGCGCCCCGAGGGGTGATCGTAGAAGAGGAATTCCTCGAACGGCGAGGGATCGAGCTTCCTGTATTCCGAAAGCTTGAGCATGGCGGTGGCGAAGCCGTCGGGCTGGCGCGCCGCATTGAGCCCGAAAATATCGGCCTGACGCTCGATCGTCCGGCTGATCGTGTTCTGGATGGGCGTGGTGAAAAACAGGAAGATCGTGGCCAGCGCCACGATCAGCGGCAAGCCCGCCGGATCGTCGATGCTGCGCATGTCCCAATTGCCGCCGAACAATCCGGCCAGCGCGTCGAAGCCCCAGTTCACGAACACGAATCCGACGAAATAGAGCAGCCCAAGCCAGGTGATGATGATGGCGCCATGATCGAGCACGTAATGGCCCATCTCGTGGCCCATCACGGCGAGGATCTCGCGCGGGTTGCCGCGCTTCAGGAGATTGTCGTTGAGCGAAATGCGCGTGGTGCCGAACATGCCCGAGACATTGGCGGAAATGCGCTTGTCCTGACGCGACTCGTCGAACTCATAGACATTGTCCGCCGGGATCCCGTTGGCGCTGGCGAGCTTCAGGATTTCGGTCTTGAGCGGACCTTCCTTCAGCGCCTCGTAATGGTTGTAGAGCGGCTCGATGAAGATCGG
>DATIZS010000074.1:0-5023 GCA_035516955.1 Rhizomicrobium sp. | reverse complement strand
TGATCCGCTACGATATCGGCGACTGGGCCGAGGCCGGCGGGACTTGCGCCTGCGGGCGCGGGCTTCCCGCGCTTTCGCGCATCTTCGGGCGCGAACGCAATCTCATTCTCATGCCCGACGGCACGCGCCATTGGCCGCTCGTCGGTTTTGACCGCTTCCGCGAGATCGCGCCGGTGCGCCAATACCAGTTCATCCAGAACGACCGGCAGAACATCGAGGTGCGGCTGGTGACGGAGCGTCCGCTCGATGCGCGCGAGGAAGAAGCGCTTTCCGCCCACATGCAGAAGGCGCTCGGTCATCCCTTCGCGCTGCGTTTCATCTATTTCGAGGGCGCGATTCCCGCCGGCGCCAACGGCAAGTTCGAGGAATTCATCTGCCGGGCGGGCGATTCCTGACGTTCAATCGACGAGCCGGCGCGGCAATTGCGTCTGAAGATCGGCGATGCGCTTGATGACGCGTTCGAGCTCGGCGGCGATTTCGCGCTGGCGGCCTTCGCCGGTCGCGCGCGCGATGCGCTCGACAAGAAGCGCGCGCAGCCGGCGCATGGCGTCGGCGGGATCGGCGGTCTGCATATGCTGGGCCGCGAAGCCAAAGGCGACGAGCGTCTCCAGAACCGTGATGCGCAATTCGAGCTCGGCCAGTTGTTCGTCCATGACAATCCCTTCGCCGGTCTACAACACGCGCACGATGCGAAAGCCGATCACGTCGGCACGGATGGTTTCGGTGGCGCGGCCGCGCGCAGAAGAGCGCAGCATGCTCGCCGGATCGGACCAGCCGCCGCCGCGCGTCACGCGCATGGCGCTGTAGCCGTCGATGGCCGGCCTTCCGTCGAGCGGAACGAGGTCATGGGTTTCGTGCCACAAATCCTCGGTCCATTCGCGCACATTGCCGTGCATGTCGTAGAGGCCGAAGGAATTGGGCGCGAAGCGTCCGGGCGCGCCGGGGCCGCTATGGGCGGCGCCCTCGAAACGGTAGAGCGCGCGCGAGGAATCGATCTCGTCGCCCCAGTGATAGCGCGCGCTCGAACCCGCGCGGCAGGCATATTCCCATTCCGCTTCCGACGGCAGTCGATATTGGGCCGACACCGCCTTGGACAATTCGCGCGCGAACGCCACCGCATCGCCATAGGAAATCTTGTTCGCCGCGCATTCGGGCTGGAGTGCGGCCGGCGCGGGTTCGGCCTCCTTGCGTTTCGACAACCATCCGCTCTTGGCCGATTTCTCCGCCGCGGCCTGGGGCGGCGCCGGACCGAAGCGCGCATATTCGCCCTGCAGCACGGGATAGACCGACATCGCGAAGGGCCGCCCCAGCGAGATCCGCTTCTGCGGCGTCTCCACGCTCATGCGCTCGGGATCGGCGGGCGAGCCGCCCAAGAGGAAATCGCCCGCGGGCAGGATGCGCATCACGGGTGCCGCGGCATCGTCGCGAAACAGCGTGCCCGCCGGCGTCGCCGCATTGACGAGCGCGCCATCGACGATGGGCTCGCCGGTCGCGAACTGGCCGAGCGCCGCGCGGAAGGGATTGGATTGGGCCTTGCCGGGCGTCGCGCCCGCGCCCGCCTTCAGATCGGCGATCCATGTCAGCAATTTGCGCCACTGGCGGTTTTCGGCGTCGCCCTGCCAGCCGCAAAGATCGACCGTCTGCGTCAGGCGGAAGGCGAGCGGCACGTCGCAGCGCTCGATCATCACCGGCACGAGCTTGCCCCGGTCGTGGCCGTAATGGGCTTCGTTGCGCACCCATTCCGATACGACCGAGAGCGGCGACCACAGCACCACCACGCTGGTCGCGGCCTCGATTTCGCGCTCGATGATCTTGTCGAAGGCTTCGCGGGCGTTGATGTCGTCGTCCCACCAGACGGAAAAGCCCTTCTCGCCGAAATACCTGGCGAAGCGCTCCGCCTGGTCGCGATTTTCCCTCTTGTAGCTGATGAAAATGTCGGCCACCATTCGCGCAGTTCCGGGCTGGTTATCCTTCGTTCAAATTCGACAATCCGGTTTCGCGTATTTTCCCATCCGCCGCGGGAGAGCGCAATCGCCATGCCAACGCTTGTCCTGACGCTGGACGACATCAAGGCGTGCAACCACCGCCGGCTGAGGCCCCGCTTCATCCTAGCGCTGGTGTTCGCGATCCTTCTGGTGCCGTTCCTGCTCGCGCTGCTCGTGTTCGGGGCGGTCACGCTGCTGCTCTTCTGGGGCATTTTCCTCTACTGGCTGACCCGGGAGGTGCTCTATGCGAGCTACTGCAACAACCAGGTGCTGGTCTCCGAGCTCAACTATCCCAGGATCAACACGCTCGCCCGGGAGATGAAATCGCTTCTGGGCGCCGACAAGGATTTCAGCGTCTTCGTCTACGAGCAGGGCCAGTTCAACGCCTTTATGATGCGGCTGTTCCGCAGGCGGGCGATCTTCCTCAATTCGGAGATTCTCGAAACCGGCGTCAGCGACGACGAAGTGCGCTGGATCGTGGGCCGCTTCGTGGGCTATCTGCGCGCGCAGCAGGAGGCGGGCTTCTGGGGATGGATCATCCGCGTCGCGCAGCGCATGGCGGTGTTCAATTTCTTCATGCTGCCTTACGAGCGCGCCATGGTTTACACCGGCGACCGGCTGGGGCTCGCCGGAATCGGCGGCGACATTTCGAGCGCGATTTCCGCCATGCAGAAGCTCATGGTCGGCCGCCAGCTCGGCTATTCGGTCAATCCCATCGGCATCATGGAACAGCGCAAGATGATGAAGGGATCGCTGTTCGGATTCCTCTCGCGCATTTCGAGCGGCTTTCCGCCCACGCTTGCGCGCTATGCCGATCTGATCGCGTTTTCGCGGCGCCGTTTCCCCGAACAGTTCGGCCGCTTCGAGGCGGCCAATCCCGGCCTGCCGGCGGAGCTCGACGAACTCAGCGGCGAGCGCACGGCCTGGGCTTCGGTCTCCAAGGGAATCGGATTCCTGGTGGCGCTGTTCGTGGCGGGCATCATCACGCTGATCCTGTGGGGCGCGTTGATTCCGCTCGCGCAGCGCATGGGACTGTCGGACGAATCCTCCTACGAATCGCCGAGCCCCTACGAAAGCGCGCCCCCGCCCTACACGCCGCCCGCGCCCGATACCGGAACCGAAAACCAGCAGGCCCCTTCCGGCGGCGGCGAGGAAACGCCCGCGCCGCAAGAGCAGCAGCCGCAACAATCCGCGCCGGACAATCACCAGATCAGCGATCCGGTCTTCGACGTGCAGCCGAGCCAGGCCGATTACGACAGCGTCTATCCCGAGGCCGCGCGCGAAGCGGGCGTGACGGGCTCGGCCATCATCCAATGTTCGGTGGCCGACGACGGATCGCTAACCTCATGCAACGCACTGCAGGAAACGCCCGACGGCTCGGGCTTCGGCCAGGCGGCGCTCGGCCTCAAGGACAAGATCCGGCTCAACCCGCGCGACGGCCAGGGCGTGCCGGTGGGCGGCGGGATCGTGCAGATCCGCGTGCCCTTTACGCTGTCGCAGCAATAGGGGTTGCCGAGCCGAAGCTCGCGCAAGCGAGCGAAGGCTGGCTTGCCATGCGTAGCTCGCGGCGACCTGCCCGGGCTTCGCCCTTCGGGCTACGCCGGGCATGCTTCGCTTCGCTATCGCGTAGCGAAGCATGGTACAGCCGCGTGGGGTCGAACCACGGACCTCCGGATCCACAATCCGGCGCTCTAACCAGCTGAGCTACGGCTGCCCAAGGGCGATTTAAGCCCAAAGCGGGCGCGGAAACTACGGGCGCGGCCCCCCAAAAGCAAGAAGCTGCGGCGCCCTCGCATTGACATCGCGGACGGGCGCGTCAAGGTTGGTTCCGCGGTTTGGCGCCGGAGCGCGCCACAGAGACAAACGGTACATGCTCGTTTACGCGGTCAAGCGCATCCTCAGCGCAATCCCGACCATGTTCATCATCATCACGCTGACGTTCTTCATGATGCGTCTGGCGCCGGGCGGGCCGTTCGACTCGCAGCGCCATCTGCCGCCCGAAATCCTGCACAACATCGAGAAGGCCTATAATCTCGACAAGCCGGTTTATGAACAATACTTCATTTATCTCGGCCGGCTCGTGCATCTCGATTTCGGACCTTCGTTCAAGACGAAGGATTTCACGGTCACGCAGATCATCGCCGACGGATTGCAGGTGAGCGCCAAGCTCGGCATTTCGGCGATCGTGATCGCAGTCCTTCTCGGCGTGACGCTCGGGACGGTGGCCGCACTCCGGCAAAACAAGCTCACCGATTACGGCGTGATGTCGGTCGCGATGGTGGGCATCACCATTCCCACTTTCGTCACAGCGCCGATTTTGACTCTCATCTTCGGCGTCTATGGGCTGAAGATATTGGGCGCCGATATCTCGCTGCCCGTGGGAGGCTGGAACGGCGGGGCCATCGAAAACATGATCCTGCCGGTCACGGTGCTCGCGCTGCCGCAGATCGCGATCATTTCGCGGCTCGTGCGCGGAAGCATGGTGGAGGTGCTGCATTCCAACTACATCCGCACGGCGCGCGCGAAGGGATTGCCGAGCCGTCTTGTCGTGTGGCGCCATGCGCTGCGCGCGGGCCTTCTGCCGCTGGTGAGTTATCTCGGTCCTGCGGTTGCCGGGCTCTTGACCGGCTCGCTGATCGTGGAGCAGATCTTCGGCATTCCCGGCATCGGGCGCTATTTCGTGCAGGGCGCGCTCAACCGCGATTACACGCTGGTGATGGGCGTGGTGATCTACTACGCGGGCTTCATCATCATCCTCAATCTCGTCTCCGACATACTTCTCGCCATGCTCGATCCGCGCGTGAGATTCGCCAAATGATCGCGCCCGCGGCCAATGCGCGCCTGATCGGCAAGGCGCAGGAGGTGAAGGGCCGCAGCCTCTGGGTCGATGCGCGGAGGCGCATGCTCCGCAACCGCGCCGCGATGGTCAGCATCGTCATTCTCTGCATCATCACGCTGATGGCGGTTTTCGCGCCCCTGCTCTCGCCCTATTCCTTCGATGCCATCGACTACAATGTCGTGTCCTGTTCGCCCGACTG
>DATIZS010000073.1:0-5066 GCA_035516955.1 Rhizomicrobium sp. | reverse complement strand
GAGGCGACGTCTAGCGCTTTGCCGTATTGGTTCATCTGCAGGAAGGCGTCGATCAGCGGGCCCGCGGTTTGCGGATCGCCCGGCGCCGTCTCGTTGAGCTTGGCAAGCTCGGCGATCGCCTCGTCGAGATTTCCCGCCTCGAGATTGGAGACGGCGATCTGGCGCTTCAAAAGATCGCCGCCGATTCCGGTGGCGCTCGCCTTTTCCAGATATTCGATTGATTTGGCGTAATTGTGCTCGAGGTCGTAGGCCTGGCCGAGAAGCACCATGATGCGCGGATCGGTGGAATCCTTCACCGGCAACAGCGTGTCGAGCGCGCGTTTGGAATCCTTCAATTGCAGATAGCGCTCGGCCAGACGCACGCGCGCCTCGGTGTTCTTCGGATAATTGAGCACGGTCGCCGAAAGGATGCTGGTGCCGATCTCCATATGGCCGGCGTTGATCGCCATCTGGCTCACCGCCGAGCCGATCTCCGCGCGCGAATTGACGAAGGCCGGCGGCAGGCTTTGCGCCAGGTCCCACGCTTCTTTCACGTTCTGGGCCTGTTCGGCGGCGAGCGCCTTGTAATAGACGCCGAGCGCCATGCCGGGCACGGCCTTAAGGCTCGCATTGATGTCGGCCATCGCCTTGTCGTGCTGCTTGAGCTGCAGATAGACGCCGGCGCGCGTCATCAGCGCTTCGGGACTGTCGGGATTGTATTTGACGAGATCGTTGGCGGCGGCAAGCGCCTCGCCGGTCTTGTTCGCCTGCATCAGCAGGTCGACCTCGGTGAGCAGCGCCGAGGCGTCCTTGGGCGATTTGGACAGCGCTTCGTTGATCAGTCCCATGGCGAGCTGGGCATCGCCCGTGCTCTGGGCGAGCTGCGCGCGCGCGACGAGGTTGAGCGGGCTTCTGTCGAACGACAGGGCGCGGTCGAGCGATGCGGCGGCCCCGTCCGAATCGCCCGTCTGCGTCATCGCGACGGCGCGCGCCCTCAGCGTCATGGACGCGAGCGCGCTCTTGTCGCCGTCGGCGGGCGCGGGAAATTGCGCGAGCAATTGCTGGCCTTCGGAACGCGCCAGCATGGCGAAGAACAGATCGGGAAGCACGTCGGCGTCGGCTGCGCCGAGCTGGCGGGCGCTGCGCAATTCGCGCTCGGCCGAGGCCGCATCGCCCGCCTTGAGCAGCGCTTCGCCCAGTTCGAAATGCGCCTCGCCGGTCTTGGGCGCCGAAGCCGCCGCGTTCTTGAGGAATATGATGGCCACGTCGGGATGATTTTGCACGAGCGCCTGGCGCGCCTGGTTCATCAGCTTTTCGAACTGCGACTGGCTGTCGTGCGTGCCCGAAAGACTTGCGAGCAGCGAATGAACCGTGCGCCACCCGAAAGGTGTCTTATAGACGCCGACGCCGATCACGCCGAGGCCGACGATCACGGCCGCACTTGTCATCAACGCGCGCCGGCGCCGGCTGGAGGCGGGTTTGGTTTCATCAGTCACCACGGATCGAACTCCCGTTTTAGGCGCGCTGTTTCTGCGCGGCCAAGAGATTGTAGATTTGCTGGCGGCTGATGCCCATCAGCTTCGCCGCCTTGGAGATATTGCCGCCGCCGAGCGCGAGTGCCTCCTGCAGCAGCGAGGATTCGAGTTCGCGCATATGATCGCGCAGATTGAGACTGCGCGCGGTTGCCGACTGTGCGAGTTCGAGATCCTCTGGCGTGATCAGCGGCCCGTCGGCCATGATGGCGGCGCGCTTCACGCGATGTTCGAGCTCGCGCACATTGCCGGGCCAGGCGTGCGCGCCGAGCGCGGCAAGCGCCTCTTCGGTGAAGCCGCGCAGATTTCGCGACATCTCGCGATTGTAGAGATTGAGGAAATGCTGGGCGAGCAGGATGGCGTCGCCCTCGCGCTCGCGCAGCGGCGGCAGCTCGACGGGGATTTCGTTCAGCCGGTAATAGAGGTCTTCGCGGAATTTGCCTTCCGAGACGAGCGTGGCGAGCGGCTGGTTGGTGGCCGAGATCACGCGCACATTCACGCTCAGTGTCTGGCGGCCGCCGACGCGCTCGAATTGCCGGCTTTGCAGGAAGCGCAGCAACTTGGCCTGCAACGCCATCGGCATGTCGCCGATCTCGTCGAGGAAGAGCGTGCCCTTGTCGGCGAGCTCGAATTTTCCGATCGTCTGTTTGATCGCGCCGGTGAAGGCGCCGCGCTCATGGCCGAAGAGTTCGCTTTCGAGCAAATTCTCGGGGATCGACGCGCAATTGATGGCGACGAGCCGCGCTTCGCTGCGCTGCGAGCCCTTGTGCAGCGCCGATGCGATGAGTTCCTTGCCGGTGCCGCTTTCGCCCAGGATGATGACGCTCGCATCGGTGCGCGCCACGCGCTCGATGGTGCGCGCCACGCGTTCCATGGCGGGCGAGGCGAAGACGATGCCCGGCAGCCGCCCTTCGCGCAAGACACGCAGCGCGCGGTTTTCCTCTTCCAGATCGTACATGCGCAGCGCCCGCTCGACGATCAGCTTGAGCACCTCGATCTCGACCGGCTTGGAAATGAAATCGAAGGCGCCGCGCGCGACCGCCGCGAGCGCCACGTCGCGGTCGGCATTGCCGCTGACGATGATCACCTTGGTCTGCGGCGCGGTGTTGAGGATCGCATCGAGCACCTTCAGGCCTTCCGACGCGCCGTCGCGATCGGGCGGAAGGCCCATATCGAGAATGACGATGGGGATCGTGCTGTCGAATTGCTTGAGCGCTTCGGCGGCGGTGCCCGCGCCGATCACCTGATAGGGATCGAGCGCCCATTGCATCTGCCGGCGCAGACCGGCGTCGTCCTCGACGAGCAGGATTTGCGTCGTGGCGCGTTCGGCGCTGCGGCTGGCGCTGACCTTGGTCATGACGATGCGGCCCCGCGTTCGGCGTCCGCGCTGGCCGGTAGGAAGAGCGAAACGATCGTGCCTTCACCGAGCGTGCTTTGCACTTCCATGTCGCCGCCCAGATTGCGCATGATCGCGCGCGCCTGATAGGCGCCGATGCCGAGGCCTTTCTTCTTCGTGGTGTGCAGGGGGCGGAAGAGTTCCTGGGCCACGAAATCCGCGCTCATGCCGGGGCCGCGATCTTCCACGCGCACGCGAATGCGCCCGTTCTGGCGATCGACGCTGAGACGCACATTCGATCCGGCGGGGCTGGCTTCGAGCGCGTTGGAAAGCACATGTTCGAGCGCGCCCTGGAATTCGTCGGGTTTTGCGATCTCGGCGAAGATCGGTCCGTCGGCGCGGCCGAAGACGACGCCGCGCGAGGATTTCTGCTCGGCGAAGCGCTCGAGAAGCCCGCAGACATCGACGCGCGTTTCGGGCATCCGCGCCGCCTCCGCCACGGGTTCGTTCCTGAGCTTTCCCATCAGCGTTTGCAGATTGTCGACGGCCTGGCGGATCGTCGCCAGCATGTCGGCGCGGAAGCGCGCGTCGTCGCCGAAGCGGGTGGCATTGTGGAGCACCAGATTGAGCTGGCCGATCGTATTCTTGAGATCGTGCAAGGCAAATGCCACCCGGTTGTTGAATTCGACCAATTGCTGGGAATCGGCAAGCTCCTGCGCGATCTGCTCGTGGACGAGATAAAGCGCGAGCTGCATCGCGATCAGGCTGACGAGGTTGCGGTCTTCCCAATCGAGGCGCCGCGCCAGCCCTTGCTTGCGAAGAAGCGCAAACCCGATCAGTTCGCCCCGAAAATGCAGCGGCACCGCGATCCAGGCGCCCGGAAATCTCTCCCGCCAGGTCACCGTCAGCGCATCCTCTTCGCGTGTGGTGAAATCCAGAAACGCGATCTTCTCGTCGCGAAGATCGGCCAGCAGCGCATCGTCGGCGTCGATGGGGCCGAAGGTTTCGCCGAACGACCAGGAGGCGAGGGGCATGTATTGCCGCCAGCCCTGCCTCCTCACCCACAAGACGCCTCCGGGCGAATCGAGCAGATCGGCCAGCGTGCGCAGCGCGCGCTCGGGCGCGCCCTGTTCCTGATATTGCGAAAGCGCCTGGATGAATTTCGTCCATTCGAGGCGGTAATCGTATTTGTAGCTGTAGAAATTCTCGTTGATGAAGGTGCGGATCTGGGTGCGGACCATGCGCGAGCTGAGCGCGACGATGACCGTGAGAATGCCCGCAAAAACGAGCACGATCGAAAGGGCGGTGGCCGGCGCGCCGCCGAAGGAACGCACGTAATAGGCGGCGACGGCCGTGCCTTGCAGCAGGATGCCCGCGAAGATCAGCGTTGCCGAATGGAACGCGACATTGCGCGAGGAATGCACCTGCAGCTTGAGCGAATTGTTGCGCACGCCCGTCACCACGAAAAGCGGCAGCGCCAACAGGTAAACGAGCGGCTGGGCGGCGACGAAGCCTTCGATGGATTCGCTGCCGAGGAATTCTGGAATGCGAAGCACGATGTTGTAGCTGAAGAGCGCGGTCAGCCCGATCGCCATCAGTCTCACCGACCAGCGCCGCGGCGAGGAAAGATTGAGCACGAGATTTTCGATCAGGATGAGCCCCATGACGCTGACGGCAAGCTGGATCGCCGACAAGCCGATGCGAAGACCCAAACCGGTATTGAAGGCGGCGCCCGACAGCGCAAACCCCAGATCGGCCAGGATGATCAGTCCGGCCACGACCGCCAGCTGCCGCCATAGCGACTGGCGCTCGCTTTCCTGGCGCAGCAGGCCGATGGTGGCCGCGAACCAGCCCGCATCGCGCAGCGCGCCGAAAGTGGGGCGCAGGCGGTCCCATGTGGGGTAACCCGAATTGGCAAGGGCAACCGTTAACGCCCAAAACCCGGTCAGCAGCAGCGCCAGCGAAAACAGCGCATTAGGCCAGGAGCGCTTGCCCCGGGCAGCGAAAAGCACCGCCGCGGCCATGAAGCCGAGCGCGGCCGCCAGGCCCGCGTAGAAGGAAAATGCCTGTTCCATCAGGTTCTTACAATTTCAGCCCGTTACTGCTATCAGGGGCGCAAGCGTCACTCAAATGAACTCACCCCGGACGGTAAAGTTTTTTTACAATTCAACGCGTTGACGCACAACGGCAAGGCGGCCGCTTCGGTAAATCCATGACAG
>DATIZS010000072.1:0-2586 GCA_035516955.1 Rhizomicrobium sp. | reverse complement strand
AGTCCGGCAACGATCTTCGCGCGCGGCAGATTCATCTTCTCCGAAGGCGCTGGCGGCGGCCAGGGAAAGGACGGCATCGAGGATTCGCCCGACGTGGAGGGACGCGCTTCGGGCGGAGGTGCCGCCTCGGGCGGAGGTGCGGCGCCAGCCGGTGGGCCTGGCTCCGCCGATGGCGGCGCGCTCCCCAGATCGTTGCTGCCGGAATATTCGCTGCCGCCCGTTTCTTCCGACGGGCCGCCGCCCCCGGTCGTCGCGCCCGGATAACTGCCGCCGACTGTTTGATCCGACGATCCGTTCGATCCCTGGTCGTAACCGCCGCCGGACGCGCCGTTCGAATAATTGCCGCCCGCGGGCGGGGCGGATCCCGCTTCCGGCGGGCCGCTGCTCGAGAGGTTCGCAGGCGGTGCGGGCGATGCCTGCACAGCCGGGGGCGCAACCGCCGGCGCGCCCGCCGGATTGGGCTGAGCCGCCGCGAGCGGCGCGGATTCGACGGTATGCATGGGGGCGCCCGAGCGCTGCCCCGAGAACGCGAACAGCGCCACGATGAGGGCGACCGCAACGGCCGCCCCGCCCACGATCCACCAGAATGCCTTGCCCTGCATCATGGTCAGGCCCCTCTCGTATTATTTCCAAAGCGGAAGGTTTCTGGCAACCCTTGCGCGCACGGCGCCGAAAAATCCACTATCATGGCCCAAGGCACTGCAGGCGGGGGGGATTGATGTCCTACATCCAGAGGTCGCTCGGCCAGGGCGAGAAGATCGTCGCCACGGCGCATTTCCATTGGTGGTATTCGTTCAAGGCGTGGCTCGCGCTGATCTTCCTCGGCATCGTGGTCGTGGGCATCTGGATCTTCTTCTCCATGATGATCCGCAAATGGACGACCGAGATCGCCGTCACCTCGCACCGCTTCGTGGAGAAGAGGGGATTGTTCTCGCTCAAGACCAACGAGATCGCGCTGCCCAATATCGAAGGCGTGCGGGTGGAACAGAATCTGTGGGGCCGCATCCTGGGCTACGGGCATCTGCGCATCGAAGGCACGGGCGTGGACGCGGTCGAGATTCCCGACATCCGCGACCCGATCGGATTCCGCCGCGCCATCGAGACCGCCAAGTTCAGCGGCGACGCTGCGCCAGCCAAAGCCTGAGGCCGCGTTGCTGCGCGCACGCGCCGCACCCGAAGGCCGGATTACCAAATCCCAATATTGACTTCGCTCAACCTCGCTTGGGCCGGGCCATTCCATTCTTCCCGCCAGTCAGGGCGCAATCCAATCGGATTCGCCCGCCGAACGGGAGAAGCCCATGCGCAGGACGATGATTGCGAGCGCCGCCTTCGGTATCGTTCTTGCGATCATCGGCGCGAGGCCTGCGCTCGCCGTGCCCTCTTATGCCGAGCAGACCGGTCAGCCCTGCAGCGCCTGTCATGTCGGCGGTTACGGGCCGCAGCTCACGCCGTTTGGACGCAGCTTCAAGCTCGAAGGCTATACGATGCGCGCGGGCGATGAATTCACCGCGCCCGTCTCGGCCATGGCCGTGTTCTCCTTCGTTCACACCAGCGCCGATCAGCCGCCGCCTGCGCCGCATTACGCCACAAACGACAACACCACGCTCGACGAAGCGAGCCTGTTTCTCGCCGGCGGCATCGGCGATCATTTCGGCGGATTCATTCAGGGAACCTATGACGGCGTGGGCCGCGCGTTTTCGTGGGACAATCTCGACATGCGCGCCGTCACGCACGAGACCATCGGTGACTCCGACGTGCTTCTGGGCCTGAGCCTCAACAACAATCCGACCATCGACGATCCATGGAACACGCTGCCGGGATGGGGCTTTCCCTATACCGATTCCGATCTGATGCCGGGACCCGATGCGGGAACCGTCATCGATGGCGGGCTCGCGCAGAGCGTTTTGGGGCTCGATGCCTATGCGTGGTGGGATTCCTCGATCTACACCGAAGCCGGTCTTTACTGGACGCCCGGCCACGATTTTCTCAGGGCGATGGGTCCGGATTCGGCGGATGTGGATGTGATCGACGGCGCCGCACCTTATTTTCGCGCGGCCTACCAGAAAGATTACGGCGACCAGAATTTCGAACTGGGCGCATTCGCGCTGTTCCCCGATCTTTATCCCGGCGGGGACAAAAGCGCAGGCACTTCGGACCGCTATAGCGATCTCGGCCTCGATGCGTCTTACCAATATGTTGGCGACAATTCGAACATCTATCAGATCAATGCGCGCTACACCTATGAGAGCCAGGACCTGCGCGCCACCTATCTCATGGAAGGCGCGGATCATCCGCACAATCATCTGAACGACTTCCGGATCGACGGCTCCTATTACTGGCAGAACATGATCGGCGGCAGCGTGGGCTTCTTCGACACGACAGGATCATCGGACGCAGGTCTTTATGCGGACGACCGCACGCTCACGCCGGATTCATCGGGCTTTCTGTTGCAGGCCGATTACACGCCCTGGGGCGACGGTTCCTCGCCGCTCGGCCCGCGCTTCAACATGCGTCTGGGCGCGCAATATGTCGCCTATACCCGCTTCAACGGAGCCTCTAGCAATTACGACGGACTTGGCCACAATG
>DATIZS010000071.1:0-7089 GCA_035516955.1 Rhizomicrobium sp. | reverse complement strand
TCCGCCATCGACGATGAGCCGCACCGCCTCGATCGAAAGGCTCGGATCGACGAAGCCGAAATAGAGCGCGAGCGATCCGAAGAGCGCCATGCTTCCCGCATCGAGCACGCGCACCGTGGGCGAGGCCACGAAATCGCGGATGGTGTTGACGAAGGCGGCCGCGAAGGCGAGCCACAGCGCAAGACTCATCGATACGCTCGTCGCCAGCGCGAACAGGATGAAAGGCGCAAAGCCGAGCAGAATACCCATGAGGTCTCCACCCTGATTGTCGAACGATGCGCCTGGCGGCGCTGCCGGGACGCCCTCGAGGGCGCCCCGGCCACGCATGACTTACTGCTGGTTCGGCTGCTGAGCGGGTTGCGCGGGCGCGGCCGTCTGGGCGGGCGCCGTGGTCTGGGCAGGCGGCGCCGATGCCGTCTGTCCCATCTGCTTGGCGCGCGCCTTGGCGTAGAGCGACCACAGATAGCCCGCGCGCGAACGCGCGGCGGTGCCGTCGACCTTGCCCAGCGGATCGACCGCGTCGAGGTTCTTGGTCTGTGCGACGAGCGAGATGCCCAGGATGAAATTGCCTTCGCTGGGATCCTTCAATCCGCCCTTGGAGATGGCGCGGCGCGCGGCGGCTTCGGCGTCGGCGTAGCGGCCATAGCCCCAATAGTCTTCCGCGAGTTTCACGTCCTGTTCGCCGGTCTTGCTCTTCTCGGCGGCGGCGGCGATGGAGGGAAGCGCCTCGTGGTCGGCTGCGGCGTCGGTCTTGGCCTTGGCGAGCAATCCGCCCGCTTCGCCATAACCGGCCGCGATCTTTCCGGTGTTGACGCCCTGCTCGAGTACTTCCTTGGCTTCCTCGGGATAGCCGAGCTGGAGCGCGATGCGCGCCAGGATCGTGTAATCGTCGGATTCCTTCATGGCGCCCGACATGAAGCGCAGGCGATAGATGTAGAGCGCGTCGATGTCGCGGATGCCGTTGGTGGTGAGCGCCAGACTCGTGAGCTGCTGCCAGTCGCTGGGTTCGTTGGTGGCGACCGCCAGATCCTCGAGCGTCTTGAGCGCGGCCGACTGGTCATGGGCCTTGGTCTGCGCGCTCATCTGGATTTCGAGCACGACCGGATCGGGCTGCACGCCCTCGGCCTTGGCGGCTTCCACGGATTTCTCCGCATAGACGCCGGCATTGGCCGGATCGTTCTGCAGATAATAGGCCTGCGACATCATCGCGAGCGACTTGTCGTCGAGCGGTTTGATGGCTTCGAGCAATTTGCCGTATTTGATCTCGTCGGCGTAATTCTTGGCGCGCGCGTTGAGCAGCATCGCATTCTGATAGGTCGAGGCCTTGTCGCTTTCGGGCAGCATGGGCGAATTGGCCATCGCCTCGAAGGCGGCGAGCGCCGTCGCTTCGTCCTTCAGGTTGATGGCGATATAGCCCTTGAATTTGGCGATCTGATAATCGTCCTCGGGCGTGCGGTCGGTGATCGCTTCGGCTTCGGTCACCTTGGCCATGGCGCCGGCATAATCGCCGGACTGCATCAATTTCTGGGCTTCATAAAGGGAGATGCCCACTTTCTTGCTGACCGCGGGCTCGTCGCTCTTCTTGGCGTCGTCGGCCGCCCCGGCCGCATTGGGCAGAGCCGCAAGGGCCACGCCGCCCAGCAAAGACACGGCGAACGCAGCACGAATAAACTTCTTCATCATGGCTTCCTCTTTGATCCTTCTCTCGATGACCGGTCGCGGGGGGAGTGGGAAGGCAAATGTCCCTCATTTTCAGATATGACGCCACCATAGTGTGGCCGATCTGTGATTTCCAATATGGGCGCCCCTGCTTTGGTAAAGAGCCTTCCCGCCCGATATTGCGCAGCAAAGCCAAAGCGCCTATCAGGGCCCGAATGCAACTCACCACTTGTTGAACATGGTGTCGCGGCCGGACGGCCTGCCCGAGGGCGCCGAAGAGGTCTCCATCGGCGGGTTTAATCGTTATGTGGGACCGCTTTACCGCCTTCCCGACGGCGAAGACGGCGTAAAACGCTTTGCTTTCCTGGCCGCGGACAAGCACATGAATTCGGTCGGCTCGGTCCATGGCGGCATGTTGATGGCGTTCATGGATGTCGCCATGAGCCGCACCTCCCGGCTGGTCTCCGGCGCCCCCAGATGCAGCACTGTGTCGCTCTCCTGCGACTTCGTGGGGCCGGGCCGGCTGGGCGACCTGATCGAGGCCCGGATCAAGAGCCCGCGGCGGACCCGCACCATGGTTTTCCTCATGGGCGAACTGGTGGCGGGCGATCGCACGCTCCTCACCGCCAACGGGTTGTGGAAAGTGGCGGGGGTGTCATGAATTCGCCGCCGCCGGGCTTCGCCGAGACCAGGCTGGCCGATCCCTTCGAGATCTATGTGGGGCCGCTCTTCCATCAGGGCGAGCCGGGCGCACGCCGCTTCGCCTTCCGCGTGGACGAGCGCCACGTGAATATGCGCGGCATCCTGCATGGCGGCATGCTGATGACCTTCGCCGACATGACGCTCGGCCAGGCGGTCTGGGACCTGACGGAAAACGCGGCCAGCGTCACCCTCAACATGCAGACGCAATTCCTCAAACCCGCGAAGGCGGGCGATCTGGTGGAAGTTACGCCCGAGCTCGTGCGGCGCACGCGCGCGCTTCTCTTCATGCGCGGGGATTTTAAGATTGGTGAAGAAATCATTTTCACCGCCGCCAGCGTCTGGAAGCTTCTGGGCGTGGATTAGCAGGTACGGCATTTAACCCCACAACCCGTCATCACCCGGTCGCGAAAGCGATCCGGGTGATCCATTTTCGGGAAACAAAATTGGATGGCCCGGACCCTCCGCGAGAAGCTTCGGGCCGGGCCCTGACGGAAAATCGACGGGGAATATTCGTTCAATCCTTCGAGATGTAAGCAGTTTTTTACCACGAACATGCGAGCCTTCCCGCCATTCAGGGAGGCAGCGATGGGCAAGGCGCAGGGCGCCGAACTCGTGCTCGGATCGGTCCAGTTGGGGCTCGCTTACGGCGCCGCCAACAAGACAGGAAAACCTTCGCGCGCGACCGCGCTTCGCATGGTCGAGCGCGCCGTCGATGCCGGCATCGGCCAGATCGATACCGCGCGCTCTTATGGCGACAGCGAGAACCGTCTGGGCGATGCGCTGCGCGCGCGTCATGCCGTACGCACCATCACCAAGCTCAGCCCGCTCGGCGAACTTGCGCCCGATGCCTCGCGCGACGACGTGCGCGCAGCCGTCGATGCGAGCATCGCCCAATCGCTCGCAGCACTTCAGAAGGACCGTCTCGATTGCCTGCTGCTCCATCGCGCGGCGCACATGAGCGCCTTCGGCGGCGCCGTCTGGGAACGGCTGATCGAGCGGCTGGAAGACGGAACGATCCTCGCGCTGGGCGTATCGGTGCAATCGCCGGAGGAAGCGCTTGCCGCGCTGGCCGAGCCCGATGTGCGCCACATCCAGATGCCGTTCAACATCCTCGACTGGCGCTGGCGCGAGGCTGGCGTGATCGATCGCATCCGCGCGCGCGAGCACGTCACCGTCCATGCGCGAAGCGTCTTCCTGCAAGGTTTGCTCGCGGCGGGCGAGCCCGGAATGTGGCCTCGCGTGCGCGGGCTCGATGCGCGCGCGGTGGCGAAGGCGCTCGATGGGCTCGCCAGGGATTTCAAGCGCGAGAGCGTGGCCGATCTCTGCGTCGCCTATGCGCGCGGGCAGGACTGGATCGACGGCGTCGTCATCGGCATGGAAACCGAGGAACAGCTCGACGCGAATTTGCGCCTCTTCCTGCGCCATCCGCTGTCGCCGGCCGATTGCGCGAAAATCGAAGCCAAAGTCCCCCGCGTGCCGGCGCAAGTTCTGGATCCCGCGCAATGGCCCAGGATCTTCTGATGCACCGGCTCGACGGGCGGACCGCCTTCGTCTCCGGCGCGGCAGGTCATCTGGGACGCGCCATGACGTTCGCGCTCGCCGAAGCGGGCGCCCATGTCATCGTCAACGGCCGCAACGAAGCGCGGCTCAAGGATTTCGAAGGCGAATTGAAAGCGGCCGGCCATTCGGCCGAACGCGCCGCCTTCGATGTCGGCGATTTCGAAACGGTGCGGAAATTCTTCGCGGCCCGCGCGAAGCTCGACATCGTCGTCAACAATGCCGTCTCCATGACGCCCGCCCCCTTCGACGCGCTGGAACCTTCCGCCTTCGAGGCGACTTACAAATCGAGCGTGACCGCGGCGTTCGAAATCGTGCGCGCCGCGAGGTCCGCGCTCAAGGCGAGCGGGACCGCAAGCGTGATCAACATTGCCTCCATGTATGGAACGGTCTCGCCCGACCCGCGCATCTATGCGAGCCCGGCCGAGGCGAGCCCCTTCCATTACGGCCCGGCCAAGGCCGCCCTCATCCAGCTCACCCGCCATCTCGCGGCCGAGCTGGGGCCGGACGGAATCCGCGTCAATGCGCTGGTGCCGGGGCCGTTCCCCAAGCGCGCCGATCCCGAATTCGCCCGAAGGCTCGCCGGGCGCACCATGCTCGGCCGCGTCGGCGAAGCGCCGGAAATTGGCGGTCCGCTGCTCTTCCTCGCGAGCCCCGCCTCGTCCTATGTGACCGGGACTGCGCTCGTGGTCGATGGCGGTTGGACGGCCTGGTGAGCTAAAAGGGCGGGGGACTTTGATGAACATGGCGTTCCTCTCCTCCTTCCGAAACGGCCGCGAGGCCGTCTATCCGGAATCGCTGCGCCAGCGTCTCAGGAGCTTTCCGCTTCTGGCCGATGTGGGCGATGCGGCGCTCGCCAAGCTCTTGGCCGAGGCCAACTGGTTCGGGCTGCCCGGCGGCATGCTGCTCAAGCGCGACGGCGAGAACGATCACGCGCTCTTCCTCGTCATCACCGGATCGCTGGGCGTCTTCGTGGAGGACGAGAAGGGCGCGCGCCGGCTCGTGGCGCATATTCCGGCCGGCGAAACGGTGGGCGAGATGTCGCTCATTTCGGGCGAGCCGCATTCCGCACAGCTCGTCGCCCTTCGCGACACCGAGCTCCTGCGCGTCAAGCCGGCCGCCTTCGACACGCTGATCACGCGCCATCCCCGCGTCATGCTCAATCTGATGCGCATTCTCGTGAGGCGCCTGCACGACACCACGCGCGGCGCCCGCGCCCGCGCCCAACCCAAGACCTTCGCCATCGTGCCGCTGCAGGACGGCCTTCAGGACGAGCCCGTCGCGCGGCGCATCACGGCGGCGCTCACCGAGATGGGCTCGCGCGCGGCTGTGCTCGACGCGAGTTCCGCCGATCAATCGGCCGAATGGTTCAACGCCTTCGAGGCGAGCCACGATGTCGTCTTCTATCGCGGCGACGCGCCCGACAGCGCCTGGACGCATCTTTGTCTGCGCCAGGCTGATCGCGTGTTCCTGCTGGCGAGCTCCGACCGCCCGTTGCCGCTTCGCCCGCTCGACATGCCCGCCTTCAAGGAGCGCGCGACGGGCCTGCCGGAGTTGCTGCTCTTGCATCCCCATGGCCGCGCCGAAACGCTGCCCGAGCATTTCGCGCTGCGCAGCGGCCTCTTCGAATCCCATCATCATGTGCGCGCCGGACGGCCAGACGACATACGCCGGCTCGCGCGCTTCATTTCGGGCCGCGCGGTGGGGCTGGTGCTGGCCGGCGGCGGCGCGCGCGGCTTCGCCCATATCGGCGTCATCAAGGCGCTCAAGGAAGCCGGCGTGCCCTTCGACAATCTAGGCGGCACTTCGATGGGCGCGATCATCGCGGCGGGGCTTGCCCTCGAATGGGGCATCGAGGAATTGACCGAGCGGATGCGCGAGGCCTTCGTCGAGCAGAACCCGCTTTCCGATTACACCTTCCCGCTGATCGCGCTGGTGCGCGGCAAAAAGGTGTCGAGTTTGCTGCGCGAACATTTCGGCGAGATCGACATCGAGGAAATGGCCAAGCCCTTCTTCTGCGTCTCCTCCGATCTCACCTCGGGGCGCATTCATGTGCATCGCCAGGGCGCGCTGTGGCGGGCGCTGCGCGCGAGCGTGGCGTTGCCCGGCATCCTTCCGCCCGTCACGCATCACGGCCATCTCTTGGTCGACGGCGGCGTGATGAACAATCTGCCCGTGGACGTGATGGCGGAGAACGCGCACGGCCCCATCATCGCCTCCGACGTCACCGGCGAGATCGATTTGCACGCCACCGACGATCGCTATGGCGAGCGCCCCTTCTGGTGGCTGGTCGCCCAGCGCATGCGCGGCAATCCCTCGATCATCTCCATCCTGATGCGCTCGGGCACGGTGGGCTCGGAGGCGCAGCGCAGGCTCGTGCGCGAACAGGCCGATTATCTCTTCGAGCCGCCGCTGGAGGATGTGGGCCTGCGCGACTGGAAGAGCTTCGATCGCGCCGTCGCCGAAGGCTATGCCCACGCCCAGACCACGATCGAGCAGCACGGCGTGCCGCTCACCGATGTGTGGACCGAGGGCCCGGCGGTGGCGATCCCGCATCAGGAAGAAAAGACGGCGTAGCGGCATCGCCGGGAGAGAAAATATCTTTTTATTTCAATGATATATGCAAAAATGTTCCGCCTTATCCCCGCCCTCCGGACCGGCCTTATATTAGGCGCCGCAACGACCGGCGAAGGACGTCATGGCGCAATTGCAGGCGAGGGGGGATCCCCCTCCCGATTTTCGAGGTTCGAATAGGCGCAAGCGCGGCGGCCAGCCCGGAAATGCCAATCGCCTGCGCCATGGCGGCTTTGGCCGGGCGGCCCGTGCCCGGCGCGAAGAAGTGCGCGCCCTGATCGCCGAGACCCGCAACCTCATCATCCGCATTGAAATGGTGGCCCGCGCGCGTTGCGCGCTTAAAAGCAAATATGCGCGGGAGGTGTTGAAGCGAAAACAAGAATCCGCCCTCCCCTTGAGGGAGGGCCGAAATTTGCACTTCGCAAATTTCGGGGAGGGGTGAAAGCCACCGGCATCCGAGCATGACCCCTCCCCGAAAAATTCTTCGCTGCGCTCGAATTTTTCGACCCTCCCTCAAGGGGAGGGTGGGATATATTCTCGTTTATGTCCGATCTCTTCGAAGCCGGTGGACTGGAGGACGACGCGCCGCGGCCGCTC
>DATIZS010000070.1:0-7429 GCA_035516955.1 Rhizomicrobium sp. | reverse complement strand
GTTGGCGAGCCGATCAATCCGGAAGCCTGGCTCTGGTATTATCGCAATGTCGGCGACGGCCGATGCCCCGTGGTCGATACGTGGTGGCAAACGGAAACCGGCGGCATTCTGATTTCGCCGCTGCCGGGCGCGACGGACCTGAAACCCGGCTCCGCGACGAAACCGCTGTTCGGCGTGCGCCCGCAAGTGGTGGATGCGGATGGAAAAGTGCTGGAGGGCGCTGCGAGCGGCAATCTCGTGCTGCTCGATTCCTGGCCCGGACAGATGCGCACGGTCTATGGCGATCATCAGCGCTTCGTCGACACCTATTTCAAAACCTATCGCGGCAAATATTTCACCGGCGACGGCTGCCGCCGCGACGAAGACGGCTATTACTGGATCACCGGCCGCGTGGATGACGTGATCAACGTGTCGGGTCATCGCCTCGGCACGGCGGAAATCGAAAGCGCGCTCGTCGAGCATCACGACGTGGCGGAAGCCGCCGTCGTCGGCTTCCCGCACGACATCAAGGGCCAGGGCGTCTATGCTTATGTCACTTTGACTCTGGAAGCGAAACCGTCCGATGCGCTGGCCGAGGAATTGAAGAATTTCGTCGCCAAGCATCTTTCGCCGATCGCCAAGCCCGATGTGATCCAGTTCGCGCCTGGCCTGCCCAAGACGCGCTCGGGAAAGATCATGCGGCGAATCTTGCGCAAGATTGCAGAGGGCGACACCTCGAACCTCGGCGATACGTCGACGCTCGCCGATCCATCCGTCGTAACCGATCTCGTCAAGAACGCGAAGAGGTGATGCCATGTGGAGAATGATCGCCGGCATCGTGGCCGGACTTGTCGTGTGGACACTCGTCGTGACGGTATTGAATCTCGGCCTGCGCCATGGCTGGCCCGCTTATGCGGCGGTCGAAAAATCGATGGCCTTCACGCTTCCGATGATGATCGCGCGGCTTTCGGAAAGCGCCGTCAGTTCGATCGTGAGCGGCTGGGCGGCGGCGGCGCTGGGCAAGAGCCGAACATCGGCGCTGATCGCGGGGCTGATCGCGCTCGCCCTCTTCTTTCCCGTGCATTACAGGCTGTGGCACAAATTTCCCGTCTGGTATCACCTGACCTTCCTCGTTTCGCTGCCGGTGCTGAGCGTCGCGGGCGGAAGGTTGGCGCGGATATCGTCAGCGGTTGAGGCCGCATAGCGCGCGCCTATCGCGCGAACGGCTTGAGCCGCACGCGCGTCCGGTGATCGGCGGTCTTGACTTCCTGCCCCTCGGCGTCGAGCCCGCGGTAGTAGAGCTTCTGCCAGCGTTCTTCGTTGGCCTGCGTGCCTGCCTGCTGCAATTCCTTCATGAACGTATTGCGGGATTCGCTCCAGGCCTTTTGCTGGCGCATCAATTCGGGATTGTCGGTGATGGCCCGGATGCGCGGCGCGAATTGCTCGATCTCGCCGCGCTTCACCGGGAAGAAATGGCAGAAGGGCTCGCCCGCCTCGAAGCGCACGACATGGCCGGGACGCGTGAACATCCAGTTCATCGTGAAGGTGTAGGGCGCCCAATCGGTTTCGATGATGCCGGTGAGCGGCGCGATTCCGTCCTTCGGGCGGTTGATGGGCCCCTGCACCATCAGATCGTAGCCGGGCTCCGTGCGGAACAGGCACATCACATGGAACGTGAGTACGCCGTGTCCGAAATGGCCGAGTGCGGGCGCCTGCTCGCCGGAATCCGAAATCACGCGCACGGCATCGGGATCGGGCCTGCCGCTCCACATCGCCTTGAAACCGGTGGGCAACAGCATCTCCCAGCCATGGGCATTGGCGATGTTGAGCGGAAGGCAGCGATAGGCGAAGCGCTCCTTCGACGCCTCCATCCAGTCGCGCTCCACCGGCGCAGGCCGGATGGCGACGTCATAGCCTTCCATCGTATAGGCGGTCAGCTCCATGAATTCATCGCTCTTGCCATGTCGATATCGTTTTGCGTGACGCCGCCCGAATCATGCGTGGAAAGCGTCACCTCGACCCGATTATAGACGTTGAACCATTCGGGATGGTGATCCATTTTTTCCGCGAGCAGGGCCACGCGGGTCATGAAGCCGAAGGCGGCGTTGAAGTCCTTGAATTTGAATTCGCGCGCGATGGCGTCGCGGCCCTCGACCGGCCGCCAGCCGGGAAGGTCCTCGAGCGCCTTCTCGCGTTCCTTGATTTCGAGCTTTTTCATAGCCATCTCTCCTGCCGGACCGATACGGAAATAGCATGCCTCTGCCCGGCCACGAACCCTCGCTCGACGATCTGCAGGCCATGGCGGAGGAGGCCTTCGCCGGCCTGCCGGAGGAATTCCGCGAGCTCACGGGCGATATCGTGTTCATGGTGCAGGATTTTCCCGATTCCGAAATGCGCGCCGGGTTGAAGCTGAAGACCGGATACGAGCTTCTGGGGCTGTTCCACGGCTCGCCGCTCGCCGCGCGCGAGGCCAACCGGGGCAGACCGGACCCGACCATGATCTTCCTCTTTCGCCGTCCGATCCTGAATTACTGGCGGAGCGAAGGCGGCACGCTGATGGAGATCGTGCGCCATGTGCTGATCCACGAGATCGGCCATCATTTCGGATTGTCGGACGCCGACATGGAAGCGATCGAGGCGGAGGATTGAATCGCGCTTGTCGCCGTCACCCGTTGTCATGGCCCGCAACAGCGGGCCAACCAGGTGACACAGCCTCATGTGGAAGTTTTTTCGCTCCGTGCCCAACTGGGTGGCCCGCTTTCGCGGGCCATGACAATTATAGCGCATACTCCCGCTCGGGCGTGTAGATGCTGCCGTCGGATGTGAGCATGCTCGAATAGAGCAGGAATTTTTCTACCGAGAAAAACTCGCTCGCATAAAGCGCATGATCGGTAAGGTAATCCATCACGCGGCCGCGAGGAGACGCTTTCAATCGCGCCAGCGTGACATGCGGGGTGAATTTGCGCTGGTCCGCGGGAAGGCCCGCGCGCTGGAGCGCGGTCTCGATTTTCCGTTGCAGGTGCATCAGCGCATCGTTGGCGCGCACGCCCGCCCAAAGCTCGCGCGGATCGCGCCCGCCGAATGTGCCGACCGCATGCAGCGCCAGCGAAAAGCGCGGCACCGAAATCAGCGACAGCGCATCGTCTATTGCCGTGGCGTCGCGGCCATCGACTTCGCCGATGAAGCGCAAGGTGAGATGGAATTGCTCGGGTTTGCTCCAGCGCGCGCCGGGAACGCCCGCCTGCAGGCGCATCAGACCGGCGGCGATGTCGGCGGGGATCGAAAGCGCGACGAACAGCCGTCTCATCTCGCCCTCGCAAGCCGGCCGAGCGGAAGCCCGCGCCGGAAAGCCATGATCACCGCCGCATAACCGGCGGCGCCGAACGCGATCGCCAGCGCGAGCATCGCTTCGTCATGCAAGAGGCCAGGTTTTGCGATCAGCATTTCGGCCAATGTCGCGCCGCCAAGCGCGCCGCCTCCGGTGACGGCGGCGGCGAGCAAGATGGGCATGAGCGCTTTGACGAAACGCGACTGGATCTCGATCAGATCCCGCCCGCGCGCCATCCAGACCAGCACGCCGACATTGACCCAGGCGGCCAGCGCGGTTCCGAGCGCAATGCCGACCGCGCCGAAATGCAAGCCCCAGACGAGCGCGAATTTGAGCGCGATGTTCACCGCGACCGACAGCAATGTCGCGCGCACGGGCGATGCGGTGTCGCCGCGCGAATAAAATGTGGGTGCCGCGATGCGCACCAGCACGAAGGCCGGCAAGCCCACACCATAGGCCATCAGCGCATGCGCCGAAACGATCGCCGCCTGCATATGGAACGCGCCATGCGCGAAAAGCCCGCGCATGATGGTGAGCGGCACGGCGAAATAGGCGGCCACGAACGGCAGCGTGAACAACAAGCCGAGCGTGGCCGCATCGTTCTGCGCCGTGTGGGCGCGGCTGTGATCGCCCGCCGCCAGCCGCGACGACATTTCCGGCAACAGCACCGTGCCGAGCGCGATGCCCAGCGTTCCCATCGGCAATTGGTTGATGCGGTCGGCATAATAAAGCGCGGTCAGATCGCCCGACGGCAGGAAGCTCGCGATCAGATTGTCGATGAAAAGCGAAATCTGGATGCTCGCCGAGCCGATGGTGGCAGCACCCAGCGCGAGCAGGAATTCCTTCATCTCCGCGGTCCAGCGCGGCCAGGCGATGTGCAAACGCAAATGACTGCGCGCCGCCGCGATCACGATGAAGACGAGCTGCAACACGCCCGCGAGGAACACGCCCCAGGCCGCGGCATAGGCCGCGTCGGGAAAAAGCCGAGCGCTGAGCAGCGTCGCCGTCATGCCGATATTGAGGAACACCGACCACACCGCGGCGGCGGCGAATTTGTCGACCGCGTTCAGCATGGCCGAAAGCTGCACCGCCACGACCGTCATGATCAGATAGGGAAAGGCGATGCGCGCGAGCGCGGTTGCGAGTTCGGTCTGGCCGGGATGCGCCGAAAAGCCCGGCGCCATCGCGATGATGATCCAGCGCATGCAGGCGAGCGCCACCACCAGCAACACCAATTGCGCCGCCATCTGCCACGAGAACACGCGATCGGCGAACAATGCGGCCGCATGCTTGCCCTTCTGCGTGTGAAGTTTCGCAAAGCGCGGCAGGAAGGCGGCGTTGAACGCACCCTCGCCGAAAATCGCGCGGAAATTGTTGGGGAAGCGGAACGCGACCAGAAACGCATCCGACAGCGGCCCGGCGCCCAGCACATAGGCCATGATGACGTCGCGCATGAAACCCGTGATGCGCGAGAGCAGCGTATAGCCTCCGACCGTGAGCAATTTCTTCAGCATCAGCGGCCCAGAAGCTTCTTCACATAAGGCATCATATTCTTCACGATCACCTTCACGCCCGCGGGGTTCGGGTGCATCCCGTCGGCCTGGTTGAGCTTGGGGTCGAGCGCCACGCCTTCCAGAATAAAGGGATAGAGAATCGCCCCATATTGCTTGGCCAGTCTGGGATAGATCGCATCGAATTGCGCGGCATATTCGGGGCCGAGATTGCGCGGCGCCTTCATGCCGCAGAGAAGCGTGGCGACATGCGCGGCCTTGAGCCTGGCGAGAATCGCGGCGAGGTTCTTTTCGGTGTCGGAGGGCGCAATCCCGCGCAGCGCATCATTCGAGCCGAGTTCGATGATGGCGGCGTTCGGATGATCGGCCAGCGACCAGTCGAGCCGCGCCAATCCGCCCGCGGAGGTGTCGCCCGAAACGCCGGCATTGATGACCTGCGCATCGATGCCGGCGGCCTTCAGCTTCGCCTGAAGCACGGCGGGAATTTCGGTGCCGGGCGGAAGGTTATAGCCCTGCGTCAGGCTGGTGCCGATCATCAGAATCTTCACCGGCGCGGCCAGGGCGGGCTCCGCCAACAGCAAAATCGCCGCGACAATTCCCAGAAGACGCTTGAACGGGCCGGATTTCATGCCATATCGCCTATTGCGCGAACTGGACCCGCTTATGCAAGCCATCGTTCTGGAAGACATTCATCTTACGTTGGCGAGTGCGGCGGGGCCGGTCAACATCCTCGGAGGCATTTCGCTGAGCGTCGAGGCGGGCGAGACGCTGGCGCTGCTCGGGCCTTCGGGCTCCGGCAAATCGTCGCTTTTGATGGTCGCCGCCGGGCTCGAAGCGCCGACGCGCGGTCGCGTGAGCGTGGCCGGAACCGATCTCACCGATCTCAGCGAAGATGCGCTGGCGCGATTCCGGCGCGGCAATGTGGGCGTGGTGTTCCAGTCCTTCCATCTGATCCCGACCATGACGGCGCTGGAGAATGTCGCCGTGCCGCTGGAACTGATGGGCGCGCGCGATGCGTTCGAGCGCGCGAAGGCCGAGCTCGATGCGGTGGGATTGTCGGCGCGCGCCGGTCATTATCCGGGCGAGCTTTCCGGCGGCGAGCAGCAGCGCGTGGCCTTGGCGCGCGCGATCGCGCCGAGGCCGAAGGTTCTTTTCGCCGACGAACCCACCGGCAATCTCGACGGCGAAACCGGCGCCGAAGTCGCCGATCTCATGTTCGCGCTGCACGAGCGCGCGAAATCGACTCTGTTCCTGGTCACCCATGAAGAAACGCTCGCCCGGCGCTGCGCGCGCATCGTGAAGCTCAAGGATGGCCGCATCGTGGCCGATGAGCGGCAATGAGCGGGCTGGCGCTGGCCGCACGTTTCGCCGCGCGCGAATTGCGCGCAGGATTGTCGGGCTTCCGCATCTTCTTCGCCTGTCTCGTTCTGGGAGTTGCGGCGATTGCGGGCGTGGGATCGCTGGCGCAAGCGATGCTGACCGGCCTTGCGCAACAGGGCGGCGTATTGCTCGGCGGCGATGTCGCGGTGGGCCTCGTCCATCGCGCCGCGGCTGCGGACGAGCGCGCATTTCTTTCGCGTTTCGGCCGCGTCTCGGAAATCACATCGATGCGCGCCATGGCCTATGCGCTGAAGAACGGCGCGGAAGGCGAGCGGCAATTGATCGAGCTGAAAGCGGTCGATAACGCCTATCCGCTTTACGGCGCGGCCGGGCTGTCGCGCAACATCAGGCTCGAAGCGGCGCTTGCCTGCGTGCAAAACGTCTGCGGCGCGGTCGCCGAAAAGACATTGCTCGACCGCCTGCATCTGAAACCCGGCGGCATGATGCGCATCGGCTCGCAGGATTTCCGCGTCACCGCCGTCTTGACCAAGGAACCGGATCGCATTTCGGGCGGGTTCAGCCTCGGCCCGCATGTGCTGATGTCCGAGTCCGCGTTGAAACGCACCGGCCTTGTCGTTCTGGGAAGCCTGATCGAATACAAATATCGCGTGGCACTCGCGCCTTCGCATTCGATCGCCGAATTCCGCCAGGCGGCTCGCGCGCGCTTTCCCGACAAGGGCTGGGAAATCCACGACCGCAATGATGCCGCGCCCGGCATCAAGCGTTTCGTCGAACAGGTGACGATGTTCTTGACGCTCGTCGGACTGACGGCGCTGGCCGTCGGCGGCGTGGGCGCCGACGAAGCCGTCGGCGCCTTCCTCGACCGCAAACGCGCCGAGATCGCGACGCTCAAATCGCTGGGCGCCGACGGATGGCTGATCTTCCTCACCTTCTTTCTGCAGGTGATGGCGATTGCGGCCCTCGCGGTCGCGGCCGGCGTCATACTGGGCGCGGCCCTGCCCTTCCTCGTGGAAGCGCTTTACGGAAGCGCATTGCCGATCCCGGCGAATTACGGGGTCTATCGCGAGCCGCTTCTGCTTTCCGCCGTGTTCGGGATTTTCGCAGGCGCGGCCTTCGCCATTCCGCCGCTCGCGCGTGCGCGCGAGATCGCGCCGGCGAGCCTCTTCCGCGACATCGTGGCCAGATCGCGCGCGCGGGGACGCATGCCCTATCTTCTGGCGGCGGCGGCGGCCGGCGCCGTCGTGATCGCGCTTGCGCTTCTGATCGCGCC
>DATIZS010000069.1:0-3719 GCA_035516955.1 Rhizomicrobium sp. | reverse complement strand
TTGCATGGACTCGATTTCATCCGCAACGCGGACGGAAAGGCGTTTCTCCTCGAGATCAACCCGCGCGCCACGCAGACGAGCTATCTCGCCTTCGGCCAGGGCCGCGATCCGGTCTGCGGCCTTGTCGAAGGCGCAAGCGGCGAGCGTTGCCGCGCCCGTCCGCCCGCCACGCGCAATCATCTGATCGCGCTCTTTCCGCAGGAATGGTCGCGCAATCCCTCGAGCCCCTATCTCAAGGCGGCCTTCCACGACGTGCCGTGGGAGGATCCCGATCTCGTGCGCGCCTGGCTCGCCCATATCGCGCCCGCGCCGGCGCGCAAAAAAGAGAGCCTGAATATTCCCGCGCGGCCGCGCGTTTACGGGCTTGAAACCAAACCTTCCTAGTTTACGCACCATGCTTCGCATGATGATCAGAACGGCGGGTGTGTTTGCGGTGCTGGCCTGCGTGACCGGCCTCTTGGCGCTTGCCGCCGAAACGGGCGCCTCCGCCCGGGATCGCTCCGCCGACCTGATCGCGGGCGCGAATTTACCTCCGCCCGCCAGTCCCGCCAGCCTTTGAGCCGGGCTCGGGAAAGCTCGTGTTAACCAATTCGCAGGCGCCTCGCGCGTAAAAATTGTGCGTGCGGAGGCAGGCTTCCGCGCGACCGATTCGCTTGGCCGGAGGCTGCCAGAGGCTCAATGTCCGCGACCGCGACCCCCTTCGGCATGGCCGATCTTGCGCGCGTCACGAGCGCAAGGCGGGGGCTGATCCTGCGCGTGGCCCTGGGCGTGATCGGACTTACCGTGATCGTGCTCGCCCTGTGGCCCGCATCCTATACGGCAAGCGCGGTCGTGATGCTCGATCGGCGCCGCAATACGGTCGCGGCGCAATCCGAAGTTCTCTCCGATCTTCCCACCGATGCGGCCTCGCTTCAGAACCAGATCCAGATCCTCACCTCGCGCGATCTCGCCGCCGAAGTCATCGGCAACGAAAAACTCTACGACGATCCCGAATTCAACGCGGCCCTGAGCGACAATCCGTTCGCCGGCTTAAGCGATCTTCTGCATCCGTCCAAATGGTTTTCGTCCGGCAATCCGTCGGAAACCGGGCGCGATGCCATCATCGATTCCGTGCTCCGGCACTTGAACGTGGAAGAGCAGGGGCTTTCGACGAGCTTCACCGTCAGCTTCGCCTCGCGCGACGCGCGCAAATCGGCCACGATCGCGAACGCCTTCGTGCAAGCCTATGTGCACGACCAGCTTCAGACCAAATACGAGGCCGCGCAGAAGACAACGCAATGGCTTCAGGCCCGCGTCGCGCAACTGGCGGCCCAGGTCGAGGCTGCCGAAGCCGCGGTGCAGGATTACAAGGCCAAGCACGATCTCAACGAAGGCGCCGACGGCGTGTCGCTGGCCGATCAGCAGACGGCGGCGATCAACACCCAGCTCGTCACCGCGCGCGCCGATCTCGCGCAGAAGGAGGCGGTTGCGGCGCGCGTGAAGGCGCTTCGCGCGTCGGGCGACGCGGCCGACGTTTCGCAGGCCGTGGATTCGCCCGTGATCGTGGCGCTGCGCGGACAGGAAGCGGCGCTCATCCAGCAGGAAGCCGATCTTTCCGCGCGCTACGGCCCCAAACATCCCAAGCTCATCGCCGTCGAGCAGCAGCGCCGCGATCTGGAATCGAAGATCGCCGAGGAAGTGAGCCGCATCGCCGGCTCGCTCGCCAATGACGTGGCGGTGGCGAAGGCCAACGTCGCCTCGCTCGAAACAAGCCTCGACGGCGCCGAAAAGATCGCGGGCGTCGAGAACGCGGCCAGGGTGGAATTGAAGGCGCTCGAAGCCAATGCCGCTTCCACGCGCGACATGTACGAAGCCTTCGTCACGCGGCTGCGCGAAACGCAAGGCCAGGACGCGATCCAGCTTCCCGATACGCGCGTGCTTTCGCCGGCGCCGGTGCCCGCCTATCCGAGCTCGCCGAAGCGGCTTGTGATCTTCGCGGCGTCCGTTCCGGCGGGGTTTCTGCTGGGGCTTCTGATCGCGCTCATGGCCGAGCGCGCGGGACCTCAGATGCAAACCATCCGCCGCTTCGAGCCGGTGGCGCGGCCTGCGCCCCGGCCGTCGCGTGCGCCCGTGCTGGCGCGGATGGCGGATGCGGCGTCTCCCCGCGCCGCCGATTACGTCTATGACTGGCCGGGCTCCCAATTCGCCCAATCGCTGAACGCGCTGATGCACGGCCTCGCCACGCCGGCGCGGGGCGCGCGTCCCCATGTCGTCGGCGTCGCATCCGCGATGCCGGGCGCGGCCAAATCCAATATCGCGATGGGCCTTGCGCGCGTGGCCTCTCGCGCGGGCTGGCGCGTCGTGGCGCTGGACGGCGATTTCGCGGCAAACGGCCTCGGCCGCGCCGCCGGCCAGGCGCATATCCGCGGCGGATTGCTCGATGCGCTCGCGCGCAAAGCCCCGCTCAGCCGCAGCTTCGCGAAGGATCCGCGCTCGAATGTGTTGATGCTCGGCGCCGGACCGGTTTCGAATTCCGCCGCGATTGCGGCTTCGCCGGTGATGGCGCAATTGCTCTCGCATCTTCGCAACACGACCGATCTCGTGATCGTCGATTGTCCGCCGGTGCTCGCCGGGCCGCCGGTGCTCGCGCGCCAGGCCGATTTCATGTTGCTTGTCGTCGATCCGAAGGATCCCGCCGCCGCGATCGACGCCGCGCTGGCGGCTTTGGGCTCAGAGCGGACCGCTTTGATCCTCGCCGGCTGATCGCGCGTAAAGTAATCGACACTATTCAACTCGTCAGTGTGCGGATCAAGAAATATATAGTTAAATGTAGACTGTCGATATTCTGTGTGAGTTATGGATGTATGGCACGTATACATCGAGTAACGCAAATTGATTACTTCAGTGGTGAAGATTGTGCTACGCTATATTGACACTAATCAAAACACCGGCCCGCCGGATCAGTAAAGACTCGCGGCCGTGTTCTCAGATTGGGACAGGTCATGCAAGGTGAGATGAATTCCCAGATGTCGCCATCGGTGCTCGATCGCATCGGCGTGCCGATCTTCGTGGTGGGCAAGGATGCGCAGGTTCGCTACGCCAACGCGGCGGCTTCCGCGATGCTGTCGAATGGCGGGCCGCTGCGCGCGGTGGAGAATGTTCTGGGCACGGATTATCCGCCCGACAGCCAGCGCCTGAAATCGGCCATCGCCAATTCGCTGGCGGCGGGCGAAAGCCAGGTCGTGCTGATGAAGGATTCCGGCACGCGCCATCCGCCCATCGCGGTGATCGCGCCGCTGAGCGGCGGCGGCGAGGCGCTGGTGCTGCTCAGGCAGAGTTCTTCGTCGAGCGTGGCGCTCGTGAATGCGCTCAGGCAATTGTTCCGGCTGTCACCGGCGGAAGCCGCGATCGCGATTGCGCTCGCCACCGGCGCCGATCTTCAGGAGATCGCCGAGGAGCGCAGCGTGAAGCTCAACACACTGAGGAGCCAGATCGCCTCGATCATGGCCAAGACCAATACGCGCCGTCAGGCCGAATTGGTGGCGCTGGTCGCGCGTCTCGAAAGCCCCGTCTAGATCTAGGCGCGGCCGAGCGCGAGATCGCTCACATAAGGATTGGTCTTGCGCTCCCAGCCGAAGGTGGACATCTGCCCGTGTCCGGGCACGAAATTCATGTCGTCGCCGAGCGGCCAAAGACGCCCCGTGATGGATTTGACGAGATCGGCGTGATTGCCGCGGGGA
>DATIZS010000068.1:0-3452 GCA_035516955.1 Rhizomicrobium sp. | reverse complement strand
AGTTTCCGGTGGTGCAGGGCAGCGCGATGTGCTGGCTGCAGCCGTCCCGGTCGCAATCGCGATCGCAGCCGTCGCAATGCTCGCGATAGCAGCCGCCGTCGCAACGCCCGCAATCGCCGTCGCAGCGCTCGCGATCACAGCCATCGCAACGCGCGCGCTCGCAACCGTCCTGGCAGCGCCCGCAATCGCCGTCGCAGCGTTCGCGGTAGCAGCCGTCGCGGCACTCCACGCGGCGATAGCAGCCTTCGTCGCAGCCCGCCCGGTGATAGCACGACTCCTCGCAGCCGCATTGGTCGACGCAGCCCGCATACCAATGCCGGAACTGGATCGGCGGCACCGGATCGTAGGGATCGAGCGTCGCCGCATTGTCGATCGCGACGCCTGCCGTGGCCGGCGCCGAGCCCAGAAGCGCCGCGAACAGCGCCCCCAGGATGATCCAAGTTTTCTTGCTCATGCGATTTGTTCCTCTAATGCTGGCCCGGATGCGCCGGTTCGTCGGCGGCGTGTTCGAGCGCCTGGCTCAGTTGATCCATGGACGGACGGAATCCCGCCAGCGCCGCCGCGGTGAACGCATCGTTGGCGCGGGACAGATCCTGCCGAATTCCCTCGGGCCCCACTTTATAAAGCACACCCAGATGATAGAGCGCGGCGCCGTCGCGCTGGTCGGCCGCCTTCTGGAACCAGTATTGCGCGCGCACGAAATTGCGCACCACGCCGATGCCCTTGGCATACATCACGCCGAGCGTGTTCTGCGAATCGGCGTCGCCGCGCACCGCCGCCGTCTGGATGAGGCGCACCGATTGCAGCGCCGTGAGCCGTCCCGTCGCGTCGTCGCCGGCGGTGAGCTGGAAGCGCTTGATGCCGGCGATGCCCTCGCGCCCCCAGCCCAGGAAGGCGAGCGCATGCACGATCGCGAACCGCGGCAATTCGGGCTCGACCAGCGACAGCGCCTGTCCGCGCGCGAAGCCCACTTCGCATTCGTCGGAATAGGGAATGCCGCTGTCGTTGTCTCCGGGCGGATAGAATTCGTAGGACGGCGACCAGAAATGGAATTTGCGCGCTTCGTCGTCCACGATGTGCTTGCCGATGCCGGTGCCGCGCAGCCGGCCTTCGATGTCGTTGAGATAGTAGCGGGCGACGGGATCGCCCATGCTTTCGGCGATATGGAAATAGAGCAGCGCGTCGGCGTCGCTGGGCTGCATCACCGAATCGGTCGTGATGCCGACGAAATCCACGTCCCGGCCCGGGCGTTCGCGCGCGTAATCGGTGTCGTAGATGCGGCCGAGTTCGTCGAAGCCCGACGCTCCGCGGCAGGACAGGATATAGACGATGCGCTCGCGGGCGTCCTCGCGCTCGTCGGCGTCGAGGCTGGCGAGCAGCACCGCGCGCTTGATGCGCGCATCGTGGCGGGCGTTATGCAGGAACTGGGCGGCGGGACTCGCATCGTCGATGTCGAGCGCGCTGCGGCTGGCGAGGTAATACCAGACATAGGATTCGACGGGATCGTAATAATGACTGTCGGCGGAATTGCCGTAGATGTCGGCGAGCCGGAGTTCGGAGAGGAAATCGTCCTGCTGCCAGGCGGCCTTGCGCCAGTAGCGGATGCCGGCTTCGGTGCTGACGACATGGAAGGCTGCGACGCCGTCGCTGTAACTCGCATTGGCGCCCGGACAACACAACACCAGCATTGCAGCGAGAGCTGCCCCAGTGCGCCGTGTCCCTCTGCCGGTCACAATCCCACCGACCTCAGCGTTGTCCATCCCGCCAGGCTGCTGTCCGACGGAAGTTAACGCGCTTGGTTAACAGATAGTTCCGACGCTTTGGTGAAGGTCAATGGCGGAAGTGGCGGATTCCTGTGAATGCCATCACAAGTCCCGAATTATCCGCAGCTTTTATCACTTCGTCGTCGCGAATCGAGCCGCCGGGCTGGATGACGGCGGTGGCGCCGGCTTCCGCGACCGCGAGCAATCCGTCGGCGAAGGGAAAGAATGCATCCGACGCCGCGACCGATCCTTTCGTCATCGGCTCGGCCCAGCCCGCCGCCTTGGCGGCATCCTGGGCCTTCAGCGCCGCGATGCGCGCCGAATCCACGCGGCTCATTTGCCCTGCGCCGATTCCCGCCGTCTGCAAACCTCTGGCGTAAACAATTGTGTTGGACTTGACGTGTTTGGCCACTGTGAAAGCGAACAGCAGGTCGTTCAGTTCGCTGTCGCTGGGCTGGCGCTGGGTGACGATTTTCAACTGATCCTTCGCGACATGGGCATTGTCGCGTGTCTGCACGAGGAAGCCGCCCGCGACCGTCTTGAAAGTGAGCCCCGGCGCATTCGGATCGGGCAGGCCGCCCGCGATCAGCAGCCGCAAATTGCGCCGCGCCGAAAGGATTTTCTTCGCATCCTCGTCCGCATCGGGCGCGATGATGACTTCGGTGAAGAGCTTGGCGATTTCTTCCGCCGTTGCGCCGTCGAGCTTGCGGTTGAAGGCGAGGATGCCGCCATAGGCGCTGACGGGATCGCAGGCGAGCGCCTTCTTGTAGGCTTCGACGGGATTTGCGCCCAGCGCCACGCCGCAAGGATTGGCGTGTTTGATGATGGCGCAGGCGGCCGAGATTTTCGGATCGAATTCGGCGACCAGTTCATAGGCCGCGTCGGTGTCGTTGATGTTGTTGTAGGAAAGTTCGCGGCCCTGAAGCTGGGTTGCCGTGGAAACGCCGAAGCGCTTTTCGCCCGTCGTATAGAACGCCGCGTCCTGATGCGGATTTTCGCCGTAGCGCAAGCGTTGCTTCAGATGGCCCGCGAAGGCGCGCCGCCGCGGCGCGTTTTCGCCGAGCTCGCCCGCGAGCCAGTTCGACACCGCCGCGTCATAGGCCGCCGTGCGCGCATAAGCGATCTGCGCGAGTTTCCTGCGCAATTCGAATGTGGTTGCGCCGTTGTTCGCATCCATTTCCGCGAGCACGGCCGCGTAATCCTCGACGTCGACGACCACCGTCACCCATTCGTGGTTCTTCGATGCCGCGCGGATCATCGCCGGTCCGCCGATATCGATGTTCTCGATGGCGTCGTCGTAATCGGCGCCTTTCGCGACGGTCGCTTCGAACGGATAAAGATTGCAGACGAGCAGATCGATGCCTTCGATCTGATGCGTCTTCATCGCATCGGCATGCTTGTCGCGCAGGCCGAGCAGCCCACCATGGATTTTTGGATGCAGCGTCTTCACGCGCCCGTCCATGATCTCGGGAAATCCGGTGACGGACGAAACGTCGGTGACGGCGAGGCCCGCGTCGCGCAAGGCCTTCGCCGTTCCCCCCGTCGAGATCAGCGCCACGCCGCGCGCGGCAAGCGCTTTTGCGAAATCAACCAGTCCGGTCTTGTCGGAAACGGAAAGCAGCGCGCGGCGGATGTGCGTCATGGGCGACTCGGCGGCGACAGGGGTTACGGGTGGACTTAGCGCCTGAA
>DATIZS010000067.1:0-2227 GCA_035516955.1 Rhizomicrobium sp. | reverse complement strand
TGCGCGCGGCGATGTCCTTGTCCTTGATGGCGGCGAGCACCATGCGCAGCGTCGAGACGCGGCGCTGGTCCTTGGCCTTCATCGCGTCCTTGAGCGCGGTGTTGATTTGCTCGCGCAGAGCCATGGGCATGCTCCCTTGGGGAAAAGCCCAATCTAGGCCATGCGGCGTCTGCGCCGCAACTTGACCCGGACGCCTCGCATTCCTATTTTCGCGCGATTCCAGAAACGGTCGTCCCATGTCCGACGCAAGCCACGCCAACGCCGCCGCGGCGGTCCTGTCGCGCGGCACGGCCGTTCTGGTCTTGGCGGACGGAACCGTGTTCGAGGGGCGCGGCTTCGGCGCGGAAGGTGCCGCCGTCGGCGAGGTCTGCTTCAACACCGCGATGACGGGCTATCAGGAGATCCTGACCGATCCCTCCTATGCCGGCCAGATCGTCGCCTTCACCTTTCCCCATATCGGCATCGTGGGCACCAATTCGGAGGACGTGGAATCGACCACGCCGGTCGTGCGCGCGATGATCGTGCGCGCCGACGCGGAGCATCCCTCCAATTACCGCAATCTGGCGGCCCTCGACCGCTGGCTGAAATCGCACAACATTCCGGCCATCGCCGGCCTCGATACGCGCGCGCTGACGAGCCGCATCCGCGCGCAAGGCATGCCGCATGGCGTGGTGGCGCATTCGGCGAACGGCGCCTTCGACATCGATGCGCTGGTCGGACAGGCGCGCGCATTTCCGGGGCTCGTCGGCCTCGATCTGGCGAAGGACGTGAGCTGCCGCCAAAGCTACACCTGGCGCGAAACGCAGTGGGAATGGGACCGCGGCTATGGCGAGGAGCGCGAGGCGACATGGCGCTGCGCCGTGATCGATTACGGCGTCAAGCGCAATATCCTGCGCCAGCTCGCCGGGCACGGCGCCGAGATCACCGTCTTGCCGGCGAATGCGCATTACGACGACGTGGTGCGTTTGCGGCCGCATGGCGTGCTTTTGTCGAACGGTCCGGGCGATCCGGCGGCGACGGGCCAATATGCCATTCCCACGATCAAGCGGCTGCTGGGAACCAATCTGCCCATCTTCGGCATCTGCCTCGGCCATCAGATCCTGGCGCTGGCGCTCGGCGGCGAGACGCGCAAGATGGCGCAAGGCCATCACGGCGCGAACCATCCCGTGAAGGACCTCGAAACGGGCAAGGTCGAAATCGTTTCCATGAATCACGGCTTCACGGTGGACCGCGATACGCTGCCCAAGGGCGTGAGGGAAACCCATGTCTCGCTCTTCGACGGCACCAATTGCGGCGTGCGCGCCGAGGGGCGGCCCGTGTTCAGCGTGCAATACCACCCCGAAGCCTCGCCCGGCCCGATGGATTCGCACTATCTGTTCGGGCGGTTCGCGCGCGCCGCGATGAAGCTCGCTAATCCTTGATGCGCCAGGGCGGGTTGTGGCGGATGTCGCCTGCGTAGAACAGGCAAAGCTTCACGCCTGCCGGATCGGTGAGCCAGGCCTCGCGCCATAGCCAGGGCTGATCGATGATTTCGGTGTCGAAACCGATACCCGCTTTTTTGAGCGAAGCCACGCGCGCGTCGAGATCGTCGCATTCGAAACAGACCATCGTGCCATTGCCTGCGCCGCTTGCGTCCTTGGTCAGATGCAGAGAGAGAGTCGAATCGCCGTCGGGAAATTCGAAGCGCGCGTAATGATCGTTCAGCACGATCAGGTGCAATCCCAGCCTCTTGTAGAACGCAACCGAACGGTCGAGATCGAGCGCGGGGATCGTGACCTGATTGAGGCGCATCTCAGCGCCGCAATTCCAGAATATCGAAGGTCGATTCCTGGACCGGGTAGGGAAATTCGACGCGCGCTTCATTCGCGCCGGAGGCGGTCAGCAATCCGATCTGATCGTCGGGCGTGGCTTTCGCGCCCGCGCTTGCGCCATTGCCGGGATAGGCGTGCGGCGGCTCGTTCATGGCGCTGGTGGCGCCGAGATACACGAAGCCCTTGGCATCGGGATAGAGATAGCCGCCCATGCGCTGCGTGCCGGTGAGCTTTTCGAGGAACAATCCGCCGCCGCGATTGGAAATGCGGCATTTGAACCATGTGTAAACCACCGACGGCGCCATGCCGCCGAGTTTCATCGTGCGGCAGCGCCAGTCGCCCACGAGCGCGTCGCCGGACATGGCGGCAGGTGCTGCGTCCAGCGCTTCGTGGATCGCGGCCATATCGGAGCCGCT
>DATIZS010000066.1:0-13638 GCA_035516955.1 Rhizomicrobium sp. | reverse complement strand
CGTTCCCCTTACATGCTCCGCGAGCGCCCTTCAATGGACGGTAAAGATGGCGCTTTTCACCCGCTCGCCCGGCGCGATGCCCAGCGCCGCCGCCCTGCCCCCGTTGATCTCCAGAACCGCGCGCACCGCCTCGGTCGATTTGATCAGCTTCAGGGATTGGGGCCTGGCATTGGCCGCGATGCTCGCGATCGAGCCGTCGTCGCGGATGAAGATCATGTCGAGCGGCAGGATCGTGTCCTTCATCCAGAAGGTGACGAAAGAGGGCTGATGGAAGTCGAACAGCATGCCGGCGTCGGGCGCCATGTGGCGGCGGAACATCAGGCCTTTTTCCTGCGAGGCCTGATCGGCGGCGATCTCCACATGGAAGATGGCAACACCGTGTTTCGTGGCGATACTGATGGTCGAACGCGGAAGGGCCGCCGCATGCGCGCTCGCGCAAAAAAGCGCGGCGATCAACGCCAGAACGAAACTGCGCATGAAGAACCTTGGGGCTCTAGAGACCGGCGTCAGGATTCCAGAACCGTGATCTCCGCTGCAAGCTCGCCTTTCGGCCCGTCGCCCGCACGCACGCGCACGAGCTGGCCCTGGCGCAGTTCGCGGATGCCCGCCCGCCTCAGCGTCTCCATATGGACGAAGATGTCCGGCGTATTGGGCCCGCGGGAGACGAAGCCATAGCCCTTGCCCCGGTTGAACCATTTGACCGTCGCCTCGAAGGCCGGGCCCTTGGCTTCGGTGGCGTAGCGCGAGCTTCTCTGGGCGGGGGGCTGGACGGAGGCCGTGGAATTGTCGAGCGAGAGCAGCCGGCGCGCCTGCAAGCCCTTGGGTCCCTGAACGGCTTCGCATACCACCCGGGCCCCCTCATAGGCGGCCTTGAACCCCGATTGACGCACGCAGGTCTGATGCAGGAGGACATCCCCTTCCGGCCCGCTCAGTGGTTTGATGAAGCCGTATCCTTTCGTGAGATCGAACCATTTGATAAGGCCAGCGACCTCGAACGCGGAATCGCCCATAACGGGCGCAACCGCAACACTCGTTTCCATCCCGTTGCCCCCAATCACCGCAGTCTGAATAGTAAAGATAGGGTTAACACAACTGTCACTCTTGTGGAAGGAATTCGGTTCGCCAATACAGCCCAGAATTGCAAGACCTTGGCGCTGTCATCACCAAGTCATTGTTCGGGCTTCACTTCCAACTGTTGCCAAAGGAGCACATCTGTCCATGGAATTTTCCGGCCGATACGCGATCCCGGCCCCGCCCCAAGAGGTCTGGGCCGCGCTGAACGATCCCAAGGTGCTCAAGGCCTGCATCAATGGCTGCGAGGCGATGGAAAAGACCGACGCCAGCCATTTCCTGGCCAGCGTCACGCTCAAGATCGGGCCGGTGAAGGCGACCTTCAAAGGCAAGGTGGCGCTGGAGGAGATGGATCCGCCGCGCCGCTGCGTGCTGAAGGGCGAAGGCCAGGGCGGCGTCGCCGGTTTCGCCAAGGGCGAGGCGGAGATCCTCCTGTCGCCCGCCGATGGCGGAACGGTGCTCGCCTACAAGGCCAAGGCCAGCGTCGGCGGCAAGCTCGCCCAGATCGGCCAGCGCCTGATCGACGGCGCGGCCAGGCAGATCGCCGACGATTTCTTCGAACGCTTCTCCAGAATGGTCTGCACCACGCCCGGCGCCATCCTGCCGGAGGATCGCGCCGATATCGCGGTCGAAGCGGAGCTGCCCGCCGACGGGGTGGCCGAGGAAGAAGCCCGCCGCGAGGGCCTTGCCCCGGAAATCTGGGTGGTGGGGCTGATCGCGGTGATTGTCATATTGCTGATACTTTTCAGCATCGCGCTCTAACGCTGATCGCGGAACTCCAATCCCACCATCGTCATGGCCGGGCTTGTCCCGGCCATGACGAATATGGATAGGTCCGATCCAAATCAACATGACAGCATGGCTTGACGCTCTTCTGCGTAAAGCCAAGACTTGCGTCGAACGCTATCTCCACGAGGTGAGGATGACCGCCATTTCCATGACGGTGAACGGGGCGCCCGTTTCCGCCGATGTCGAGGATCGCACGCTGCTCGTCTATTTCCTGCGCGAGCATCTGCGCCTGACGGGCACCCATATCGGCTGCGATACGAGCCAGTGCGGCGCCTGCGTCGTGCATGTCAACGGGCGCGCGGTGAAGAGCTGCACCATGTTCGCCGCCCAGGCCGACGGCGCAAACGTCACGACCATCGAAGGCCTCGCGAAAGACGGCAAGCTTCATCCCGTGCAGGAAGCTTTCCGCGAAAATCACGGTCTGCAATGCGGCTTCTGCACGCCGGGCATGATCATGACCGCCGTCGACATGATCGCGCGCGGCCGCGCCACCGACCGCAAGACCATCCGCGAAGAACTCGAAGGCAATATCTGCCGCTGCACCGGCTATCACAACATCGTCTCGTCCATCGAGGATGCGGCGAAGAAGATGCCAAAGTCGGGACAACCGGCATGATCCCCTATCCGTTCACCTATCATCGCGCGAAGACGCTCGCCGAGGCGCAGAAGCTCTTTCGCGGCGACGCGAAATTCCTGGCCGGCGGCCAGACGCTGATCCCGGCGATGAAGATGCGCCTCGCCAATCCGTCCGCGCTCATCGACATTTCCGGATTGAAGGAATTGTCGTTCGTCCGCGCGGGCGGCGATGCGGTCGTGATCGGCGCCGGCACGAAGCATTTCGACGTCGCCAATTCGGCGGAGGTCAAACGCGCGATCCCCGCCCTCGCCGATACGGCCGAACAGATCGGCGATACGGCCGTGCGCCATATGGGCACGCTCGGCGGCAGCCTCGCCAACAACGATCCGGCGGCGGATTATCCGGCGGCGGTTCTGGCATTGGGCGCCACGATCAAGACCACCAAGCGCTCGATCGCGGCCGACGATTTCTTCACCGGCATGTTCTCGACCGCGCTCGACGACGGCGAGATCATCACCGAGGTTTCGTTTCCGGTACCGGAGCGCGCCGCTTACGCGAAATTCCCCAACCCCGCTTCGCGCTATGCGATGGCCGGCGTATTCGTCGCAAAAACCAAGCATGGCGTGCGCGTGGCGGTGACGGGTGCGGCGCCTTGCGTCTTCCGCGTGAAAGAAATGGAAGCGGCGCTCGCGAAGAATTTCGCGCCCGATGCGGTGGCGAAGATCGCGGTCGCGGCCGATGGCATGAATTCAGACATTCACGCCACGGCCGAATACCGCGCCCATCTCGTCACGGTGATGGCCGGACGCGCCGTCGCGGCGGCCTGAGCCTTACTCGTTCACGAACTTCGTGAAGGCCTCCAGGATCGAGCGCCAGCGGGTCAGGCTGTGCGTCAGCGATTCATAGGTTCCGCCCGGGGTGATATCGATGTCGTATTCGCCCCAGATGCCGCCGTCGTCGGCGATATAGGCGCGGATGTAGCGCTTGTCGCGGTCCCAGCCATTGATCTTGTCGACCGTGATGCTGGGTTTCGGCTGCCAGCCCGCCGCATATTGCAGCGAATCGCAGCGGCCCTGCTCGCAGCCATACATGTAGATGTCGAAGTTGGTGTCGTCGATGCTGCTGGAGATGATCTGGTCGCCCGGCGTCGTGGGATCGGGTTTGACCACGGCCGGATAGCCCTGGCTCTTCAGCCAGTCGGCCACTTCCTGGGCCGTCATGCCGCCCGGCGGCAGATCGTTGGCGGCCGCGGCGGGCACGAGGAAGAATGCGGCGAACAAAAGCCCTAGAGCGATGCGTTTCATGGAAACCCCCGTTTCAACCCGCCGAATCTAGCATCGGATTAACGCGCTGTCATTTGCGGCGTATCTTTTCCGGTCACAGCATCTGGCTTACGCTGCGCTGCAAATGGAAAGTTCCGAACAGGACGTGCTCGAAACGGCCGCGCGCTGGCTGGCCGCAGGCCGCAAGGTTGCACTGGGAACCGTGGTCAAAACCTGGGGTTCGGCGCCGCGCCCCGCCGGAAGCCAGATCGCCGTGCGCGACGACGGCGCTTTCGTGGGCTCGGTGTCGGGCGGCTGCATCGAGGGCGCCGTGATCGAAGGCGCGCAACAGACGATGCAGGACGGTAAGATCCGTACGCTCGAATTCGGCGTCAGCGACGAACTCGCCTGGTCGGTCGGTCTCGCCTGCGGCGGCCATGTCGAAGTGTTCGTCGAACCCGTCACGTGAAACGCGAAACGCTCTTTGCCCTGAATGCCGCCCGCCGCGCGGGCCATGCCGTCGTGCGCGCGAGCGATGTGCAGACCGGCGAAGAAAGACTGATCGATCCCGCAAAGGACACCTCGCCGCTCGGCATCGCCGCGGCACAAGCCGCGCGCGCAGATCAGAGCGGGCCGGTGGAGATCGAGGGCCGGAGCTGGTTCCTCGCCGTTTATAATCCGCCGCTCGATCTCGTCATCGTGGGCGCGGTGCATATCACGCAGGCGCTGGCGCAGATGGCCACGCTTGCCGGCTATGGCGTGCGCGTCGTCGATCCGCGCACGGCCTTTGCCACGGCCGAGCGCTTTCCCCATGTCGCGCTCAGCCACGAATGGCCCGACGAGTTGCTGGAGAAGCGGCCGCCCGGTCCGCGCAGCGCGCTCGTCGCGCTGACGCACGATCCCAAGCTCGACGATCCCGCGCTCACCGCGGCGCTGCGCTCGCCTGCCTTCTATATCGGCGCGCTGGGTTCGAAGAAGACGCATGCCGCGCGTCTCGTGCGCCTGAAGGCGCACGGCTTCAGCGACGAGGAATTGTCGAGGATCCACGGCCCCATCGGCCTTGCGCTCGGCGGACGCAGCCCCGCCGAAATCGCCATCGCCATCCTGGCGGAAATGACTCGAGTGCTGCGCACGGGGAGCGGACGGGAGCTTCCCGCTCCCCGCGCGACAGCCTAGCGGGGCTAGTGTGTCCCCGATCCCTTGTCCTGATCGCCATGATCGCCATGGTCGCCGTGATGCCAATCGCCGTGCATCCCGCGATGCGGTTTCAGTTCGTCGGCGGTGATCGTGCCGTCGTGATTGCGGTCGAGACGGTCGAAGATCTTCTCGGCGCCGGCGTCGAATTCTGCCTGGCTCAGCATGCCGTCGTGATTGGTATCGGCGCGGTCGAAGCGCTTCTGGGCCGCGTCGCGCAGACGCTTGAGTTCCAGATTGTAGAATTCGTCGGGCGTGATCGCCGCGCCGCCCTTGGCGGTTTCGGTGAACTTGGCCTGGATCGCCTGTTCGGCTTCAGCGCGCGTCACCTTGCCGTCATGGTTGAGATCGGCTTCCTGGCAGCGCTCGCCCATGCCGCGCCAGCCCGCGCGCATCATGGGATGATGGCCCATGAAATTGGCTTTCATGGCTTTGGCGCCCGGACCGCCGCGATCGTGCGGCGCGCACGACACCGCACCCAGCCCTTGCCTGTCGGCGAGCATGAATTTCGCCTTGGGCGCGACGGAGAATTCGTCGAGCGTGAGCTTGCCGTCGCCGTTCCAGTCGGCACGGCGGAACATCTCGTCGGTGATCTGGCGGAATTCCTTCATGTGCGGCGCGAGGAAAGTGTCGAGCGTCACCGAGCCGTTCTTGCCGGCGAGGCTCGCGAATTTCTTGGCGAGGCCGGCGTCGAATTCCGCCTTGGTGATTTTGCCGTCGTGATTGGCGTCGAAATCGCCGAGGATCTTGTCGGCCATGCGGCCATGGCCCATCGGTCCGCCGAACATGTCGGGCTGGGGCGGCGGCTCCATCTGGGCGAAGGCGAGCCCGCCTCCCAGCGCCAATGCGGCGCCGCTGAAGAGCAGAAGTCGAACGGGGTGTTTCATCGTGTAATCTCCTGAATGCCGCCTCCGGTGCGGCCTTTGTTTAGTCCCGCGGGTTCGGGAAACTTTGTCGGGCACCCGCAAAACTGGTCGCAATCTGGGCGGGTCCCCCGCTTTCGCGATACTTTGAGACAAATGGATTTGCGAATGGGCCCAAGCGCCCTCATTTTCAGGATGTCCAGAGGACAGCAATGAGCCCGGCCGAACCCTCGCCCCATATCCTGATCGTGGAGGACGCCCGCGACATCCGCGAGCCGCTGGCGCGTTATCTGCGCGAGCACGGCTATCGCGCCACGGCCGCCGCCGATGCCGCCGCCGCGCGCAAGATCATGCGGGGCGCGGCCATCGATCTCGTGGTGCTCGACATCATGATGCCGGGCGAGGACGGCTTGAGCCTCTGCCGCTCGATTCGCGAAAGCTCGCAAATCCCCGTGATCCTGCTCACGGCGCGCGGCGAGGAGGTCGACCGCATCATCGGCCTCGAAATGGGCGCCGACGATTACATCCCCAAACCGTTGTCGCCGCGCGAGCTGATCGCGCGCATCGCAGCCGTGCTGCGCCGCACGCAGGCGCTGCCGCCGCGCCAGAAGCCGCCCGAATCCGAGCGCATCCGCTTCGGCGACTGGACGCTCGACACCGGCCAGCGCGAGCTGATCGGCGCGGACGGCATGGCGACGCCCTTGTCCTCCGGCGAATTCCGCCTGCTCACCGCGTTGCTGGAACGTCCCAAGATGGCGCTGTCGCGCAACCAGCTCCTCGATCTCACCAAGGGGCGCGAGGCCGAGCTCTTCGACCGCTCCATCGACAATCACGTCAGCCGCCTGCGCAAGAAGATCGAGCCCGATCCCAAGAACCCGCGCTACATCAAGACCGTCTGGGGCGGCGGCTATATGTTCGCCGTCGATCCGGAGAGCCCATGAAGCTGTGGCCGCGCACGCTGGGCGGGCAGCTTGTCGCCGTGACGGCGGCTGCCGTTCTCATTTCCAACATCGCCGTTGCGCTGTGGTTCGAATCGAGCCGCGAGCGGCTGACCGAAAGCGCAATCAATGAGCGGCTCGCCGACCGCGCGGTATCCGTCGCCACGCTTCTGAGCGCGATCCCTGCGAAGAGCCGCGACCAGGCCGCCCATGCCCTGAGCGGCGGGCCATGGCGGTTCCAGCTGATCCACGGAAAGCCGCATGCCGTGGCGATGAACCAGGAGGAATCGCAACTCGCCGCGCGCGCCCACGCCATGCTTCCGCCCAAGCATCAGAAGGAGCCCGTGATCGTGCGCATCCGCGATCCCAGAGGAAATATGCTGCCGCCCGGACGCTTGCGGCGGCGAAGGCTGGGCGCGCTGGTGGACATGATCGTGCCCGTGGTGCGCGGAACGCAGCTCGAGATGACCTTCGTGCGCGCGCCGCCGCCGGAATGGCCGGCGCAATTGCTGGTGACTGCGCTGATCGCGATCCTGATGGGCTCGGCGGCGGCGGCCTATATCGCGCGGCGCGTGGCGCGGCCATTGTCGAAGCTTGCGGCGTCGGCATCCGAAGCCGCGCGCGGTGGTGCAGCCTCCCGCGTGCCCGAAGAAGGACCCGAAGACGTGCGCCGCGCGGCGGCGGCCTTCAACGCCATGACCGATCAGGTGACGCGCACGCTCGAGCGCCAGCGCCAACTGCTCTCCGCCGTCGGCCACGATCTGCGCACGCCCATCACCGCCATGCGCATCTCCGCCGAGTTCATCGCCGATGAGGATGTGCGCCAGCGTCTGCAGAAGAATCTCGAGGAATTGCAGGAACTGACCGAAGCCGTGCTGACGGCGGCGCGCGGCGCGGGCTGGGAGAACAAGCGCAAGATCGATCTCGCCGCCCTCATCGAAAGCCTGTGCAGCGATCTCGAAGACATGGACAAGCCGGTGACATGGGAAAGCCATGCGGCGGCGCCCTTTCTTGGAAGACCCGCCGAAATTCGCCGCGCAGTGAGGAACCTCGTCGAGAATGCGGTGGCTTACGGCAAGACCGCGCATGTGAAGCTCATCGACGATCCCGCCCATTACGACGTGATCGTGGAAGACGAAGGCCCCGGCATTCCCGATGCCGAACGCGCCCGCGTCTTCGAGCCTTTCGTGCGGCTGGAAGCCTCGCGCAGTGAAGAGACGGGCGGCTCGGGCCTCGGCCTCACGCTTGCCAAGGCGGTGGCCGAGGGCCATGGCGGCACGATCGTCCTCGAAAATCGTAGCCAGGGCGGCTTGCGTGCGATCCTGCGTTTGCCGCGGGAGACGGCGTCCGCGTAATCTCGGGCCATGCAATTCGGTCCGGTTCCCATCGACCAAGCCCACGGCGCCATCCTCGCCCATTCGGTGCGCGCGGGCAGCGTGTTGTTCAAGAAAGGCCGCGTGCTCTCCGCCGACGACATCGCGGCGCTGCAGGAAGACGGCCACCGGGATGTCGTCGTCGTGCGCCTCGAAGCGGGCGACGTGGCCGAGGACGAAGCCGCCGCCCGTATTGCCGGCAGATGCGCTGGCTCAGGTTTGCGCGCGGGTGCGGCATTCACCGGCCGCTCCAATCTCTATGCGCTCGAAAACGGGCTCGCGGTGGTGGACGAAGCGCGCGTCAATGCGCTCAACGCCATCGGCGAATCCATCACGCTCGCCACCATCGCGCCTTATGCGCGCGTCGCCCCGCGCCAGATGATGGCGACGGTCAAGATCATCCCCTTCGCTGCGCCCAAACCCGCCGTCGAAGCGGCCGAGCGATTGCTTTCGGAGCCGCTCTTGCGGGTCGCCGCCTTCGCGCGCAGGCGCATCGCGCTCATCTCCACCGCGCTCCCCGAAACGAAGGATGCGATCCTCGACAAGAACCGGAGCGCGCTCGATGCGCGCGTGGAAGCGCTGGGTTCGAAAATCGTGTTCGAACAGCGCGTGGCGCATGAGACCCGGGCACTCGCCGAGGCGTTGAAGGAAGCCGAGCCGACCGGCCTCGTCCTCGTTTTCGGCGCGAGCGCCATCACCGACCGGCGCGACGTGATTCCGTCGGCCATCGAACGCGCCGGCGGAACGGTCGAGCAATTCGGCATGCCGGTCGATCCCGGCAATCTGCTTCTGACCGGCAGGCTCGGCAACGCGATGGTCATCGGGCTTCCCGGCTGCGCCCGTTCGCCCAAGCTCAACGGATTCGATTTCGTGTTGTGGCGGGTGCTGGCCGGATTGCCCGCCGGACGCGCGGAGATCGCCGCCATGGGCGTCGGCGGATTGCTGATGGAAATCCCCACGCGCCCGCAGCCGCGCGACGAGCCGGTCGCCGCGCCGCATGCGCCCAGGATCGGCGCCGTCGTGCTGGCGGCGGGAACCTCGTCGCGCATGGGCGCGAACAAGCTTTTGATGGAGTTGAACGGCAAGCCCATGCTGCGCCACACGGTCGAGGCCGCGCTGGCGAGCCATGCCGCGCCCGTGATCGTGGTCGTGGGCCATGCGGCGGCGGAAGCCAAGCTCGCGCTTGCCGGACTCGCCGTGCAATTCGTGGAAAATCCAGATTTCGCAAACGGTTTGAGCACATCGCTGAGACGCGGGCTGAATGCGCTGCCGGAGGATTGCGACGGCGCCATCGTTCTGCTCGGTGACATGCCCGGCGTTTCGACCGCGCTCATCGACAAGCTGGTCGCGAGCTTCGACCCGGCCGAAGGCCGCGCGATCTGCGTCGCCACGCGTCATGGCAAGCGGGGCAATCCGGTCGTGTGGGCGCGGCGATTCTTCCCGGAGATTCTCGCCATCGAGGGCGATGTTGGCGCACGCAACTTGATCGGGACCTATAGCGAGCTGGTGTGCGAAGTGGAGGCATCCGACGATTCGCCCCTCACCGACATCGACACGCCCGAGGCGCTCGCCGCCTTCCGGAAGCGCTCATGAGCGATCCGCTCTACAGGAAAGAGCTCCTCCGCCTCGCCGCCGATGCCCATGGCGCGGGCCATCTCGCCGCTCCGCATGCGAGCGGCACGGCGCACAATCCCGCCTGCGGCGACAAGGTCGCATTCGAAGTCGCTTTGGAAGGCGGACGCATCTCGGCGCTGGCGCATGAGACGAAAGCCTGCGTGCTTTCACAGGCTTCTGCCGCGATCCTCGGACGCGATGCGAAGGGCCTGACGCGCGATGCGCTGGAAACATTGCGCGAGAATGTCGCGGCCATGCTCGCAGGCGCCGCGCCGCCCGCCCCACCTTTCGATGTTTACGCCGCGTTCGAGGGCGTGGGCCCGCACCGCAACCGGCATATGTGCGTGCTCCTGCCGATCGATGCGCTGTTGAAGGCGATGGAACAAAACTCAAATCAAGGGTGAAATGTCATCCCGGTCGAGCGAAGCGAGAACCGGGACCCACCGCGACAGCGGCTCTGTAGGTCCCGGCTCGCGCGATGCATGCGCATCGCTTGGCCGGGATGACAACCAAAGTGCCGCTTGGCTCACAACCTCCCAAACCGCGCCCCATAGGGTCCCAGCTTGAGATTGACCCCGTCGCGCGAGCCCGAGCCGAAGCCGAGCCCGATGGGCTGGGCGCGCTGCACGTCGGCGGCGCTGAATTCGGCTTCCTGGCTGCTCATGTTGAAGGCGGCGATGATGCGTTCGTTGCCGAGCGTTCGGATGAAACAGAGGATGGGCGCGGGCGCATCGAGGAATTCGATCTCGCCATAGCGCAGCGACGGGAATTTCTTGCGTGCGATCAAAAAGCCCCGCGTGAAATTGAGCGTCGAGGCCGAATCCTTCATCTGCAGCGAGGCCGACATGTCCTTGTACGCGTCCGGAATGGGAAGCCACGGCTTGGCCGTCGTGAAGCCGAGATTGTCCATCGCCGCATCCCACGGCATCGGCACGCGGCAGCCGTCGCGCCCGCCGGTATAGGGATAATAGAGATCGCCGACGGGATCCTTGATGTCCTTGCGCGCAATATCGGCCTGCGGCAGGCCGAGTTCCTCGCCCTGATAGATCAGCGGATTGCCCTTGAGGGTCAGCAGCAGCGCCATCATCAGCTTGGCGACGACCGCCGACGCATTGGGCCCGCCCAGCCTTGTGCGCACGCGCACGGAATCATGATTGGAGAACGCGATCGACGGCCAATGCGCGGGATGGCGCGCCAGCATCGCATAGTGCTCGCGGATGAATTCGGGGCCGAGCTTCTTCTGGTCGAGGAAAGCGAAGGAATAGCCCGTGTGCAGCCCCTTGTCGGGCGCGGCATAGCATCCCGCGCGTTCGGGCTCCTCGGAGAATTCGCCCATCACGAAGCGGCCTTCGTGGCGCTCGACGAGTTGGCGGATTTCGTTCAGCGCCTCGATGTTCCCGGCAAGATTGCTGTCGTGAAGATGCGCTTGCAGATTGGCGGCGTGCGCCCAGTTGCGCGCGGTGCGGGACGCTTCGGCGACCGGCGGATTGTCGGTGAGTGCGGAGTCATGCAGATAGGCATTGGCGACATCGAGGCGGAAGCCGTCCACGCCCTTCAGCAGCCAGGTCTCCAGCACGTCGAGCGCCGCTTTCCTCGCCTCCGCATTGCGCCAGTTGAGCTTGGGCTGCTGGCGCAGGAATTTGTGGTGGTAATGGCGCCGGCGCGTGGGCGCGTAGGCCCATGCCGGTCCGCCGAATGCCGAGAGCCAATTGTTGGGCGCGGTGCCGTCGTCCTTCGGCGGAGCCCAGACATACCAATCCTGTTTGGCATGGCCCTTCACGCTTTCGACGAACCAGGGATGTTCGTCGGAGGTATGCGCCAGCACTTCGTCGGTCAGGACCTTGATCCCGAGGCCATGGGCGGTTTCGAGCAGTCTGTCGAAATCCTCGGGCGTGCCGTAATCGGGATGGATGCCGTCGTAATCGGAAACGTCATAGCCCCAGTCGCGATTGGGCGAGGGATGGATTGGCGAGAGCCACACCGCATCGGCGCCGAGCTTCGCCAGATAATCGAGCTTGGAGGTGACGCCCGGCAGATCGCCCTGCCCGTCGCCGTTGGAATCGCAGAAGCTGCGCACATAGATCTGATAGATCGTGGCCCCGCGCCACCAGGGGTGCGCCTCACTCATCAGACTTCGTCGGCGCGGTTTACGATTTTTCCGACGAGACCATAGGCCTTGGCTTCTTCCGCGCTCATCCAGAAATTGCGCTCGGTATCGGCGACGATTTTTTCATAGGTCTGGCCGGTTTCGGCGGCAATCTCGCGATTGATGCGCTCGCGCATCTTCAGAATCTCCTCGGCCTCGATGGAGATGTCCGAGGCCTGGCCGCGCACGCCGCCGAGCGGCTGGTGCAGAAGGAAACGGGTGAACGGCAGGCAATAGCGGTTCTCCTTGCGCGCGCCGAGGAAGATATGCGCGCCCGCGCTCGCCACCCAGCCCGTGCCGATCATCTTCACCTTGGGCCCGACGAAGCGGATGACGTCATGCACCGTGTCGCCCGATTCCACGTGCCCGCCCGGCGAATTGAGGATGACGCGGATGGGCTCCTCGCCTTCCTGCGCCAGCGCCAGCAATTGCGCCGTCACGCGCTCGGCGAGCTTCATGTCGATCTCGCCGAAGATCAGCACGGTGCGCGACTTGAACAGCGCCTTCTGCACCGGCAGCGATTGGGCTTCGGGGATTTCGGGGGTCTCTTTTTCTTCTTCGTCGAGGCGGCGCAAGGTCAGCTCCTGAAAGGGCAAATCGGGGACATACTAGTCATGGAGACCTACTCTACAATGCCTTAACGGCCGCGCTCATGGTGGCGCCGATGGCGGTATGAAGCACCAGATCGGCAATACCATCCTGATCCGTGGGGTCTCTGTTGATGATGGCGAGCCGCGCCCCGGCGCGCTTGGCCATCAGCGGGAAACCGGCCGCGGGATAGACCACCAGCGACGAGCCCAGCACCACGAAAAGATCGCAGGCCAGCGTCGCCTCCTCCGCCCGCGCCATTTCGGCTTCCGGCATGGACTGGCCGAAGGAGATGGTCGCCGTCTTCACGATGCCGCCGCAGAAGGTGCAATCCGGCGGCTCGCCATGGGCCTCGAAATGGGCGCGGATGGGGCCGAGCTCGGCGCGCGCCCCGCATGCGAGGCATTTGGCGTAGCGCGTATTGCCGTGAATTTCGATCACCAGATCGTCGGGCACGCCGGAATCCTGATGCAGATTGTCGATGTTCTGGGTGATGACGTGGCTCGCCTTGCCGCGCTTCACCATCTCGGCGATCGCGAGATGGCCCTCATTCGGCTTGGCGTTGCCGAACATGTCGTCCATGGCGAAGCGGCGGCGCCAGGCTTCGCGGCGCATCTCGGCGGAAGCCACGAAATCCTGGAAGTCGATGGGCGCCATCTTCGACCAGATGCCGCCCGGCGAGCGGAAATCGGGGATGCCCGATTCGGTGGAAACGCCCGCCCCCGTGAAGAACACGACGCGCCGCGCGCCGCGCAGCATGGGCGCCAGAGCGGAGGCTCCTGCCGCCGCGCCGAAATCCATCGTCAGGGTCCGGCCGGCTTCACCGATCCGCAATCGGACGACACCCAATGGCCGTCGAATGTGTCGGTCATGCTGTGGGTCTCGCCCTCGACGGTTTCGCTGAAGGCGACCCTGCCGGAATAATGCTCGGTGCCGTCATAGGTCACGCTCATATGTCCGCGGCCCTGCATCTCGCCGGTGCAGACGATGTCGGCGTTCATGGTGCCGCCGGTGATCTTCATGTTGGAGATCTTGCAGCGCTTCTGCATCGAGGGCGGCGGCGCATCGGAATTCACTTCGGCCTCGGTCATGCAATATTGCGTGGTCATGCCGCGCGGGCCCGATTGCGGCATCTGGACGCCCATGGATTGCATCTGCTGCATCTGTTCGGGCGTCATCTGGGGCATTTGCGGCATGCCGCCGATTTCGGTGGTGACGCTCCA
>DATIZS010000065.1:0-10798 GCA_035516955.1 Rhizomicrobium sp. | reverse complement strand
TTGTCGGGAAAATGCAGATAGAAGGTGCCGTGGCCGAGCCCCGCTTCGCGCGCGATATCCTGCGGCCGCGTGGCATGATAGCCGCGCTCCACAAACAGTTTGCGCGCGGCCTTCTTGAGCTTGGAAAGGCTCTCGGGCTTGCGCCGGGCGGGCCGGGAATCCTCGATTTTTTTGATATTGGACTCGGACATTACCCGACTTTCGGACGGCCGAGCCTGTGAAGTCAATGCGCCCGCATCGCCCGCCACACCTTCTCCGGCGTCGCGGGCATGTCGATGTGTTCCACGCCGGTGGCATCGCACACCGCACTGATAAAGGCCGGCATCGCGCCCACGGTTCCCGCTTCGCCGCAGCCTTTCGCGCCGAGTTCGTGCGTCTTGCAGAGGATTTCCTCGTACGCGAATTGGATGTCCGGCATGTCGTCGGCGCGCGGCATGGCGTAATCGGTGAAGCTGGCCGTGAGGATCTGGCCGGACTCCGGATCGTAGACGCAATTCTCGAGCAGCGCCTGCCCCAGCCCCTGCACCACGCCGCCATGCACCTGCCCGCGCACGAGCATGGGATTGATGACGCGGCCGAAGTCGTCGAGCACCGCATAGCGCGCGATCTCGACCTTGCCGGTGTCGGGATCGACTTCGACTTCGCAGATGTGACAGCCGTTCGGGAAGGTCGAAGCTTCGCCATGGAATGTCGCGTCGCTGTCGAGGCCGTTTTCGAAGCCCGGAATCTTCTCGCGCTTCAAAGTGAGCGCGAGTTCGACGGTCGACATGCTGCGATCGGTTTTGGCGACTTTGAAGCGGCCGATACCGTCCACGACATCGAAATTCACTTCGCCGCCACCCGCCTGCAATACCTGGCCCGCGGCCTGCTTGCCCTTGCGGATCACGTCATCCGACGACGCCATCAGCGCGCCGCCCGCCATGTTGAGCGAGCGCGAGCCGCCCGTGCCGCCGCCATTGACCCAATCGCTGTCGCCCTGCTTCACGGTGATGGATTCGAACGGCACGCCGAGTTTTTCGGCGACCAATTGCGCGAAAGCGGTCTCGTGGCCCTGCCCGTTCGATTGCGTGCCGACATAAAGCTCGACGCCGCCATTGTCGGTGAATTTCACCGCCGCCGGTTCGCTGCCGGTGGCGAAGGTGATCTCGACGTAATACGCGATGCCGAGGCCGCGCTTCTTGCCCCTGGCTTCGCTCTGTTTGCGGCGCGCCGCAAAACCCTGAACGTCGGCCCGCTTCAGCGCTTCGTCCAGCATGTGCGGATAATCGCCGGAATCGAAGGCGATGCCCGTCCAGTTCTTGTAGGGCAGTTCTTCGGCCTTGATCAGATTGCGCCGGCGGATTTCGACGCGGTCGATGCCGGTTTTCGCCGCGGCCGCATCCATCAGCCGCTCCATCAGATAGCTCGCCTCGGGTCTCCCTGCGCCGCGATAGGCATCGATGGGCGCGGAATTGGTGAAATAGCCCTTCACATTCGCGAACAGTTTCGGCACGCGATAGACGCCGCCGAAGATGCGCCCGCCGGCGAGCGTGGAGATGAATGGCGCGAATTGCGACAGATACCCGCCCATATCCGAGGTGCCGTCGATCTTCATGGCAAGGATCTTGCCGTCCTTGTCGAGTGCGAGTTCGGCCTTGGTGTGCATGTCGCGGCCGTGATTGTCGGCGAGGAACGCTTCGGTGCGGTCCGACGACCAGCGCACGGGACGGCCGATCTTCTTCGCCGCGATCAGCACCAGCGGCTGCTCGGGATACATGAAGCCCTTCATGCCGAACCCGCCGCCGACATCGGTGGTGATGACGTGCAGTTTTTCGTGCGGGATGTTCAATACGTAACGCGCGATGCGCTCGCGCAAGCCGCCCGAGCCCTGATTGCCGGAATAGAGCGTGTATTTGTCGGCCTTCTTGTCGTAGAGGCCGATGGCGTTGCGCGTTTCCATCGAGTTGGCGACGATGCGGTTCTGCACCACATCGACACTTGCGACATGCGCCGCCTTCTTGAAGGCATCCTTGACGCCGTCCTCGTCGCCCGCCGCCCAGTCGAACACCAGATTGTTGGGCGCCGTTCCCCAGATTTGCGGACCCTCGGCGGCGGAATCGAGCGTGCCGGCCGCATCGAGCGGCTCGTAATCGACCGCAACCGCCTCGGCCGCATCGAGGGCCTGCGCATAGGTTTCCGCCATGACCATCGCGATCGCCTCGCCCGCGAAGGTCACCTTGTCTTTCGCGAGCAGCGGCTTGGCCGATTGCCTGGCCGGCGTGCCGTCGCGACTCGGGATCGGCGCAAGGCACGGCATCGGATTGGCGCCGAAGGCTTCGACATCCTTGTGCGTCAGCACGGCGACGACGCCCGGCATTTTTTCCGCTTCGCTTGTGTCGATGGATTTGATTTTCGCGTGTCCGTGCGGGCTCCTGAGGAACGCGACATAGGTTTCGCGATCGAAGCGTAGATCATCCGTGTACTGACCGTGGCCGGTGACGAAGCGGATATCCTCGACGCGTTTGACCGATTGGCCGATGCCGAATTTCATGTCTTGCCTCTCATCCCAGAACCGTCATCACCCGGCTTGTCCGGGTGATCCCATTGAAATGGATCGCCCGCATGAAGCGGGCGATGACGAATTCGTCAGTTACGATAACTCGGATCGATCTTGTCCAGCTTGCGCATCAGCGCCGGCCAGGCGAGCGGTCCGATGATTCCGTCGAAGGCTTCCGCGCCCTGTTCGGCGGTTTTTTCCGGCACGCCCTGATTGGGCATGTTGGGCTTGGCGCCGCCCGCCAGCGCCCGCACCTGCATCGAGCACGAGCGTTCCAGATAATACATGCGCATGAAGGCGTCGGCGCAGGTCTTGCCCAGCGCCAGCGTGCCGTGATTGCGCAGGAGCATCATGTTCTTGCTGCCGATGTCCTTGACCAGCCGGTCGCGTTCGTCGAGATCGAGCGCGACACCTTCGTAATCGTGATAGGCCATGTCGGAGCAGATCAGCATCGCGTGCTGGTCGAGCGGCAACAAACCGTTCGCCTGCGCCGAAACGGCCACGCCATCCGTCGAATGCAGATGAATGATGCAATGCGCATCGTCGCGGTTCATGTGCAGCGCCGAATGGATGGTGAAGCCGGCGGGGTTCACGGGAAACGGCGTATCCTGAACCTTCTTGCCGTCCACATCGATCTTCACCAGGCTCGAAGCCGTGATCTCGTCGAACAGCAATCCGTAAGGATTGATGAGGAAATGATGCTCCCGCCCCGGCACGCGCGCGGAGATGTGCGTGAAGATCATGTCGTCCCAGCCATAATGGGCGACGAGCCTGTAGCAGGCCGCGAGATCGACGCGCAGATCCCATTCCTCGGCACTGACTTTTCCCTTGAGCGATTTGATCGCGTCGGGCCCGACCGCGCGCGCCTTCATCTTCTCGACCATGTCCAGCATGGAAAACTCCGGAAGGATATTTGCGAACAGAGATTGGGCCCGGCGCGCGAGCGCTGTCAACGCAGGCTTGTCAGCGGACTCTGGCGACCGCCTTCGTCCATCCGTCATAAAGCGCGTCGCGCGCGGGCGCAGGCATATCCGGCTCGAATCGGCGGTCGAGCGCCCAGCCGCGCGCGATATCGTCGAAATCGCGGAACACGCCGGCCGCCAGCCCGGCGAGATAGGCCGCGCCCAGTGCGGTCGTTTCGGTCACTTGCGGGCGTTCGACCGGCAGGCCCGTCAGATCGGCGAGGCGCTGGCAGAACCAGTCGTTCTTGACCATCCCGCCATCGACCTTGAGCGCGCCCGGCCGGCCCAGCCCCGCATCCGCCATGTCGCGCGCCATGGCTTCGAGGAGGTCGCGCGTCTGGTAGCAGACCGCATCCAGGGCCGCGCGCGCGATTTCGGCCGCACCCATGTCGCGCGTGAGACCCAGGATTGCGCCGCGCGCGTATGCGTCCCAGTAAGGCGCGCCGAGGCCGGTGAAGGCCGGAACGAAATAGAGGCCGCTCGCCTCCTTGGCGGTGCGCGCGAGCGCTTCGATTTCGGAGGCATCGCGGATCACGCCCAGCGCATCGCGCAGCCATTGCACCACCGCGCCCGCGATGAAGATCGAGCCTTCGATGGCGTAAGCGGTTTTTCCCTTCGCGCGATAACCCGATGTCGCGATGAGGCGGTTCTTCGACGACGGAACCTTGCTTCCCGTGTTCACCAGCGCGAAGCAGCCGGTGCCGTAGGTCGATTTCACGTCGCCGGATTTGAAGCAGGCTTGCCCGAACAGGGCGGCCTGTTGATCGCCGGCAACGCCGCGGATCGGAATGGAATGGCCGAGCAATCCTTCTTCCGTCACGCCGAAATCGCCCGCGCTGTCGCGCACGTCCGCAAGCGCGGCGCGCGGGATCCGGAACAGCGAGAGCATGACATCGTCCCACGACAAGGATTTCAAATTCAGAAGCATCGTGCGCGAAGCATTGGTGACGTCGGTCGCGTGAACCTTGCCGCCCGTGAGCCGATAGATCAGCCAGGAATCGATCGTGCCGAGTGCAAGCTCGCCCTTCTCGGCCCGCGCGCGCGCGCCCGGAACATGATCGAGCAGCCATTCGCATTTGGTGGCGGAGAAATAAGGATCGAGCAGAAGCCCGGTGCGCGCGCTCACATCCGCTTCGCGGCCATCGTCCTTCAATGTGCGGCAGCGCTCCGCCGTGCGCCGGTCCTGCCAGACGATGGCATGATGCAGGGGCACGCCCGTGTTTCGATCCCACAGCACCGTGGTCTCGCGCTGATTGGTGATGCCGATCGCGGCGATGTCCTTCGCCGCCACGCCCTTGGCCGCGATGCGGCAACAGGAAAGCGTCGCCTGCCAGATTTCCTCGGCGTCGTGTTCGACCCAGCCATTGGCCGGGAAGAACTGTTTCAGCTCGATGGAATGGACGGAGACCGGCTTCGCCTGCGCGTCGAACAGGATCGCGCGGGTCGATGTCGTTCCCTGATCGATGGCGAGAATGAAGGGCGGTTCGAAATTCATGGGAAGTTCGCCTTGCGGAAAGTTTAGCTTAACACGCTGTTAACGGCATTTTGCCTAGGATCACAAACGGGGCCGCGAGATGGCGCGCCGATCTGGGGCAGATGACGTGGGCTTGAGCGCACGCGACATGAGCGACATGACGAGACTTGCCCAGCTTGCGGCCAATCCGCAAGGCATCGGGCGGGGCGAAATCTATATGGCGGTCGCCTCCCTCTACCGCACGCAAGGGCTTTTGCTCTCCGAGCGCGAGCGCACGCTGATGCGCGATATCCTGCGCCGGCTGTCGGGCGATGTGGAGATGGCGATCCGCATTTCGCTTGCCGAGAAGCTGGCCGACGATCCGAGGGCTCCGCTCGATCTCATCCTCTTCCTGTGCGACGACAAGATCGAGGTGGCGCGACCCCTGATCCTGAGAAGCCGCATCCTCGCCGACGAAGACCTGCTGCGCCTCATCGCCGGCGCCGACGAGGCGCGCCAGGCCACCTGCGCGGCGAGGCCCAATATCGGCGAGCCCGTCACCAGCGAACTCGTCAAGAGCAATGCGGAATCGGTTCTGGTCGCGCTCGTGCGCAATCTGACCGCGCGCATCGCTGGGCCCGCCTTCGAAACGCTGGTGGAAAAATCCAGGCAATTGCCCGCGCTGCAGGAACCGCTCGTGCAGCGCGACGACCTGCCCTCGCCGCTCGCCCAGCGCATGTGCGAATGGGTGTCGGACGCGCTCAAGGGCCATATCGCGCGCCATTACGGCATCGAACCCGCGGCGATCGATCACGCCGCCAAAAAGATTCAGGAGCCGCAGGAGGAAAATCTCTCCGCGGCGACCAAGCTCGTGGAGAAACTCGCGGCCGCCGGCCAGTTGCGCGCGGGCTTCCTGCTGCGCGTGCTCAACCAGGGCCAGATCGATCTCTTCGAGACCGCCTTCGCCAAGCTTCTCCATCTCGACATGCCGAATTTGCGCCGCGTGCTCTACGATCAGGGGCCGCGCTCGGTGGCGCTGGCCTGCCGGGCTGTGGGCATCGACCGCGCCGTATTCTCCACCGTCTACGACCAATCGCGCCGGGCGCGCGGGCTCTATCCCACCATCACGATCGACGAACGCGCCGATGTCGAGAGCGTCTTCACCGTCTTCTCCAAACCCGAGGCCATGGCCCGCATCCGGGCAAGGGCCTGACATCGCGTGAAACCGGGCGCGGCACCTGCTAAGGTGCCCCCATGATCGACCCGTTCGGCCGCCACATCACCTATCTGCGCGTCTCCGTCACGGACCGCTGCGATTTCCGCTGCGTCTATTGCATGGCGGAGCACCAGACATTCCTGCCCAAGGCCGAAGTGCTGACGCTGGAGGAGATCGAGCGGCTGGCGGGCGCGTTCATTGCCAAGGGCGTGGAGCGCATCCGCATCACCGGCGGTGAGCCGCTCGTGCGGCGCAATGTGATAAGCCTGTTCGAGAAGCTGGGCGCGCGCATCGGCAACGGCCTGAAGGAACTCACGCTCACCACCAATGGCAGCCAGCTTCAGCGTTATGCGCGCGATCTTCAGGCGGCGGGCGTCAGGCGGATCAATGTCTCGCTCGACACGCGCGACGCGGCCAAGTTCCGCGAGATCACGCGCTGGGGCGAGCTTTCCAAGGTGCTGACGGGAATCGACGCCGCGCAAGAGGCGGGCCTTGCGATCAAGATCAACATGGTCGCGCTCAAGGATGTCAACGAAGACGAGATCGCGGACATGCTCGAATGGGCGCATGGGCGGGGCTTCGCGCTCACGCTGATCGAAACCATGCCGCTCGGCGAAATCGAAGCCGATCGCGTGGCGCAATATCTGCCGCTGTCGCTCGTGCGCGCGCGGCTGGAGGAGCGTTTCACGCTCGAAGACAGCGCCCATCGCACCGGCGGGCCTGCGCGTTATGTGCGCGTGCGCGAAACGGGCGGCATGCTCGGCTTCATTACGCCGCTCACGCACAATTTCTGCGAAAGCTGCAATCGCGTGCGCGTGACCTGCACGGGCGAGCTCTTCATGTGCCTCGGCCAGCACGACAACGCCGATCTGCGCAGCGCCCTTCGCGCCTCCGCCGACGATGCGCTGCTCCATGCGGCCATCGACGAAGCCATCGCGCGAAAGCCGAAGGGCCATGATTTCGTGATCGACCGGCGCAAACCCGCGCCCGCCCTTTCGCGCCCCATGTCGCTGACGGGCGGCTAGCCATGGCGCACAGGCTGCATTTCACGGCATCGGATTCGCCGGATGCGCAAGAAGCGCTCCGCGCGATGCGCGCGCGTTACGAGGATTCCGGCGCGGAGAAAGCCGACATCGTCGTCGCGCTCGGCGGCGACGGCTTCATGCTGCAGACGCTGCACAAATTCCTGCACAAGGGAAAACCGATCTACGGCATGAATCTGGGTTCGGTCGGATTCCTGATGAACGAGTTCCGCGAAGCGGGGCTCGAAGCGCGTCTCGACGCGGCGGAGTCCGCGCAGGTTCATCCGCTTCGCATGCGCGCCCACGCGCAGGACGCGGTCAAGGAGGCGCTCGCCTTCAACGAAGTCTCGCTTCTGCGCCAGACGCGCCAGGCCGCGAAGATCCGCGTTCTGGTGGACGATAAAGTGCGCATCGGCGAACTCATTTGCGACGGCGTCCTCATCGCCACGCCCGCCGGCAGCACCGCCTATAATCTTTCCGCCCACGGGCCGATCCTGCCGATCGATGCGGCGCTCCTGGCGCTCACCCCCATCAGCGCCTTCCGCCCCAGGCGCTGGCGGGGCGCGCTTCTGCCCCATCGCGCACGCGTTCGCTTCGAGATTCTGGAGGCGGACAAGCGGCCCGTCAGCGCCGTGGCCGACGATCTCGAAGTGCGCGAGGTCGTGGCCGTGGACGTGGCCGAGGACCGCACCATCGCCATGACCATGCTGTTCGACGCCGGCCACAGCCTGGACGAGCGCATCCTTGCCGAGCAATTCCTGGATTAGACAATTGTTCACTTCGCATTAAGCCTGTCTCGGTAGCCTCCCCTTCATTGCCAGAGGTGCCGGCCTCAAGCTTTCTCCGGAGGCAGGAGTATGGGCGGTTATCAATTCGACCGTTTGAAAGTTCTGATTGTCGACGACAATCCGCATATGCGGAAAGTTGTTTTCGCGATTCTTCACGGTTTTGGCGTACAGAGCCTCTTCGAGGCCCACGATGCCGAACGGGCCTGGTCGATGCTGGCTGAATTCAGGCCCGACATCATCTTCCTCGACTGGATGATGGGCGGCATGACGGGGGTTGAATTGACGAAAATGATCCGCACAAACGCGGCCAGCCCCGATCCCTATGTTCCAATCATCATGTTGACGGGTCACACATCGAGCGAGCATGTGCGCGAAGCGCGCGATGCGGGCGTCACCGAATTCCTCGCCAAGCCCGTTTCCGCGCAGGCGATCCTGACCCGCCTCGCCGCGGTCATCGATCATCCGCGTCCCTTCGTGCGCACCGAAGTCTATTTCGGCCCCGACCGGCGCCGCCACGCCAATGCCGAATATCGCGGTCCCGAACGCCGCGACGAACCCGCCTCAGCCAGAAAAACCGAAAACGCCGCGTAATCCGAGGACAGGATGCCGAACAAGAAACAGCCGATCGAACGCTTCATGCCGCCCAACATGTTGAAAGTGAAAGTCGGCGGCACGCTCGGCGGCCTCGACCGCGGCGCGATCCTGCGCGCGGAAAAGGCGCTGGACAACATCAAATCCGAATTCACGAACTGGATCGAGGCCGATGTGGCGCGCCTCTCCGAATACCGCGACGCATTCGAGGCGAAGCCAGATGCGGAAGCGCGCGCGAAATTCTATCGCGCCAGCCTCGATCTCAAGGGCCAGGCGCTGACCTACGAATATCCGCTGGTGGCCCGCGTCGCGGTGTCGCTGTGCAAGATGCTGCATCACGACGCGGAATCGTTTCCGCTGGCGCTGATCGACGCCCATGTCGATGCCATCCGCGTCATCGTGCGCGACAAGGTGCAGAACAAGGGCGACAAGATCACCATGGCGCTCGTCGCCGAGCTCGAAAAACAGGTGGCCGAATTCGAAGCCAGCTGCCGCTGAGCTAAAGCGCTTCCTTCATGCTTGCCCAGGTCTGCTCGTAACCCGCATCGTCGCGGATGCGCAGGATCGGGCCGTTCTCCGTCTGCTCGGTCCAGGGCGTCACGGCAAGCGGCTCGGTCGCGCGCGCCGCAGCGAGCGCGGATGCGACTTCGCGCGATTTCGCGAGCTTCATCAGATTGAGCTTGGTCGGGAAGATGACGTTCCATTTCTTGCGGTCGGAAATGGCGTCCTCGGGCCTGATCCAGATCGAATCCACGGATTCGCGCCCGTCATGGCGGCCGGTATGGCCTTCGGGCGCCGCGGCCAGGAAGAATTCCGTGTCGAAGCGCTTGGGCATCATCTCGGGCGTGATCCAGTGCGCGAAACGCACGAGCCGGTCGCAGGCGAGCCGCAAATTCTCCGCCTTCAGCATTTCATGCAGCGTGAGTTCGTTCTTCTCCAGCTTCGCGCGGTAATGCGACAGCGCTTCGGCGCGGCGGGCCGAAATCAATTCTTCGCGGCCCGGCTCGCGCGCGAAGAGAATTCCGGATTCCTCGAAAGCCTCGCGGATCGCGGCCGCGCCCATCGCGCGCATCTCGGCGCTCCAGCCGGCGGCGCCGTCGGTGACGTCGAGCAGGCCCGCGTCGAAATCGCCCTTCGAAACCTTGCCGCCGGGAAAGACCAGCGCGCCGGCCACGAAATCGATCTGGTGATGGCGCTTGACCATGAACACTTCGAGGCCGCCCGGCCCATCGCGCACGATCAGGATGGTGGCTGCCGGAACCGGCGCGGGCGGCGTCTTCTTTTCGGGTTCGCTCATTATTCCTCGCTTCGGCGGGACTCTAGCGGCTCGCCAAGGCCGCCGCCAAGCTCGACGCCATGACGACGACCAGGATCCCGAAAAACGCCGGCGGCCCGAAGACGCCTATCGCCCAACCCACCGCAAGCGGCCCGAAGATCGAGCCGATCCCGAACAGCAGCACCAATCCGGCCGCCGCTTGTATGCGCGAGGCGGGAGACGCCGCGTCATTCACCAGCGCGACGGCGAGCCCGTAAAGCGGATAGATCAGCGCGCCGGCCAGAAGCGAGACCGTATAGATGAGGATGGCATTGCCGTGCGCAACCATGCCGAGAATGGAGGCGATGGTGCCGCCGGCGCACATCAATGCGATGGTGGGCTTTCGTCCGATGGCGTCGGAGAGCCAGCCCAGCGGAAATTGCGCGAGCGCGCCTGCGGCCAATCCCAGCCCCATGAAGAGGCCCACACCGCCCACTCCCAATCCCACGCTTTGGACATAGACGGGCCCGAAGGTGAAGAGGATCGCCCAGGACACGCCGGAAAGGATCGTGGCAATCGCGCCCAACCGCGACAGCCGGAAGAGATGGACGAGACCGAAGGGTTCGGGCGGCACGCGATGCGGCGCGCGTTTGCGTGCGATGGCAAGCGGCGCCGCGGCAATGACGAAAATCACCGAAGACAGCCCGAACAGGAACAGCGACTTCGGATTGCCGAGCTGCAGGAGAAATTGCGCGCCCGTCATGCCGATCATCTGCGACACCAGATAGACGCCGAACACGCGTCCGCGCACGCGGTTTTCGGCGCGCTCGTTGATCCAGCTTTCGATGGCGACGAAGGCGATGGAAAGCGCAAGCCCCGAAACCGCGCGCAGACCCGTCCAGGCCCAGGGCGAAACGACGAGGCCGTGAAGCACGATGGCGATCGCGGAAAGGATGAGAGCAGCGATTGCGGTTG
>DATIZS010000064.1:0-5283 GCA_035516955.1 Rhizomicrobium sp. | reverse complement strand
CGCTGCTGCGTCCCTTTCTGGAACAGAAGGACCTTCCCGATCTGAGCAGGCTCCGCCACGTCATGTGCGGGGGCGAGGTATTCAGTCCCAAATTGGCCGCCCTCTTCCTGGAGCGTCTTAACGCCGAGGTCTGCAATTCCTACGGCCCGACCGAATGCTCGATCGGCGTCACGCGCTGGCCCTGCCGGCGCGACGAGACCCGCGATTCCATCCCCATCGGCTATGCCATCGACAATACCGAGCTCTACATCCTCGATGCCGAGTTGCGCCCGGTGGCGAAAAACGTCACGGGCGAGCTTTACATCGGCGGCATTTGTCTCGCCCGCGGTTATCTGAACCGCCCCGAGCTTACCGCCGAGCGCTTCATCGCCAATCCGTTCCGTCCGGGCGAGCGCATGTACCGCACGGGCGACCTCTGCCGCTTCCTCGACGATGACAGCATCGACTTCCTCGGCCGCGCCGACGACCAGGTAAAGATCCGCGGCGTGCGCATCGAACTGGGCGAAGTCGAAAAGGCCATCGCCGCCCATGAGGGCGTGGACGTTGCCGCCGTGGTTATCGATGGCGCTGCGGATTCGGCGAGCCTCGTCGCCTATGTCGTGCCGGCCGAAGGTGCCGCGCTCACCGATCGCGACTTGCGCGGCTTCCTGAGAAAGAAGCTGCCGCTCGCGATGATCCCCTCCGAATTCTATTTCGTGCAGAGCCTGCCGGTGTCGGCCAATGGCAAGCTCGACCGGAAGGCGCTGAAGATCGCGCGCCAGATGCCCGAAGCGCCCGCCGAAGCGCCGCGCGACGAGATCGAAGAGCGCGTCAAGGCGATCTGGTGCGATCTTCTGGAGCGCGACGATTTCGGCGTGCGCGACGATTTCTTCGATTGCGGCGGGGATTCCTTCGCCGCGATGCAGCTCTATCTGCGCATCGAGGAGGAATTCGGGCTCAGCGATACGCTCGATGCGCTCGACGTGCTCACCATCGAAAATCTCGCCAATGTCCTGCGCGAGAAGCCGGCCGCCGGCGAAACCAAAGCCTCGGCACAGGAAGGACGGCGCATCGGCGGCGTGCTGCTCAGGCTCGCGAGCGTCGACGACATCAAAGGCATCTGGCGCGTCTGCGCCCGCGCCTTCCCGCCTTACGCCAATGCGAGCCTCGACGATTTCCGCGCCCTTTGCGATCACCGCTGGCTCAAAAATCCCACGCGCAGCGACGACGATCCCTTCGGCTGGGTTCTGGAAGCCGATGACGGGCGCATCGTGGGCTTCCACGGCCTTGCGCCAACGCGGCTCAAGGTCGGCACGCACACGATCGACGCCATCGCGCCGACGACCTGGGCCGCCGATCCGGGCTTCGCGCGCGCAGGCCTCGCGCTTCTTTCGACCTATCTCGATTGGGGCGCCAACCGCTTCCTGCTCAATACCACCGCCAATTCCATCACCAGCGCCATGCACGAAAGCGGCAATCGCGGCATGACGAAAATCCCGCTTGCGGATTTCGACCGGCGTTTCCTCTGGCTGCTGGATGCAAAACCGCTGGTGCGCTGGAGGCTCGGCGAAACCGACGGGTCGGGCCTCCTTCGCAAGGCCGCGTCCTCGCGCTTCGTTACTTCCCTCGCGAGCGCGCTTGCGCCCTTTGCGCTGGGCATCGTCGGCGGCGCGGGTGCCGCGTGGCGTGCAAGCTTCAAGCGCAACCGCATCAATTTCGCCTGCAAGCCGCTCGCGGTGGAGCCCGTCGCGCGCTTCGGCGCGGAATTCGACGAGCTGTGGAACAGGCTCAAGAACCATTACGACGTCACGACCGAGCGCAGCGCCGAGATGCTGAACTGGCGCCATATCGATACGCCGCGCCTTCTCGGCCGCTCCTACGCGCTGGCGGTCCGCGAAAACGGAAAGCTGCTCGGCTACGTTGCGCTGCGCGAGCCTTCGACCACCGCGCCCGGTCATTTCATCGTCACCGATCTCTTCTATGATCCGTCGCGCACGGACGCGATGCAGAATCTGATGAACGCCGCCTTCGAATTCGCGGCCGCGCATGGGGCATCGGTTTTCGAAGTGTTCGGATTCCACCCTTCGCTCAACCACGAGCTCGCGAGCCAGCATCCTTATGTGCTGCGCCGTGCGCAGCTCGAACGGCTGGGCCGCGACAGATCACTCAGGAATATCGCAGCCGCCTTGTTCGGCCGCGACGACACATCCAGCTCGACTTATTGGTACCGCGCGCCAAGCGCCGAATTGCGGGAGATCTGCGCAACCGGATCCTGGTGGCCGTCGGGTATTGACGGAGATTTGAATCTATGACGGTGCATAGCGTAAAGCGTGAGGAAGACGCGGGCGCATTGTCCAAAGCCGTGGCGTGGAAAATCCATCCGGCCATCGGATTCGCACGGGTGGGAAACAGTCCGTCCGGATTCTTTTTCGGTCCCGAAGCGTTTGCGCCTGAAAGCGCGGCAGAGAAATTCCGCGACGAGGGCGATACCCAAGCCATGCGTCTTCCCGGCGTCAAGCGCCAGGCGGCGCTCTTCCGCATCTATGCCTATGACGCCAAGGGTCACTGCCTGGGCGAACTGACGGCGCAATCGGGCGCAATCGCCTGGCGCGTGGCGCTCGCCAACCGGAAAGCTTCGGGCGCGAGGGCCGCCGGCCGCGGCAAGCCCAACGGACACGCCCAGCATTTGCGCAACCAGCAAATTCCGGCGCAGGAAAGATGGCGCCTCGACATCGCGCCGCAACCGCGCCATGTGAGCGGAACGCGCCAGCGCGCGGTCTTCGACGACGGCCGCTTCATGGACATGCCCGTCTCGTTGGGCGAAATCCGCACCGATGCGGAGGGCCGCCTCATCGTCCTCGGCGGCTCGGGCAAGGCGCACACATACGATGCGGCCAGGCGCATCGTCAGCGCGCACGACAATGATTATTGGTACGACGACGTTTCCGACGGGCCGGTGACCGCGACAGTGACGCTGGCCGACGGGCGCACGGTCGAGGCAGCGCCCGCCTGGGTGGTCGTGACGCCGCCCGACTACGCGCCGGGCGTTTCCAGCATCGCAACCCAATTCGACGTGCTCGCCGACCACGCGGTGCGCGAGGGCCAGATCGCCAAATCGGCCAAGCCCAGCTTCCGCGGTGACATCCTGCCGATCCTCGAACGCATAGCGGCGCGGCAATGGATCGACCGTCAGGCGCTTGTGGCGTTCGGCCATGAAGGCGCGCTCGATCTCGAAGCGATGATGTCCGCTCTGGCGATCAATGACTCCACGAGCAAATTCGCGCGCGAAGCCGTGTTCCAGGCTATCGCCAGGCAATGCGAGCGCCCGCTCGCCGAACGCTGGCTGAGACTGACGCCCACGCAGTTGGAGATGCTGCAGCTCTGGGCCGAGGGCGTGTTCGAATCCGATTGGCCGGCGGCGAATGGCGTGGCGCATGCGCCCTCGCCGGAAACGCTCGACCGCGCGGCGCTCGAGGCCAGCGCCGGCGGCACGCTGTTCCCCAGCAGCGACGAGATCGGTGACATCTTCCTGCCCGGCGAATTCCGTTTCGACCACGCCAAGCTCTCGGCTGGCGCGATCACGCAAGCCATGCCCTGTCCGTGGCAGGCGGGAATTTTCGATGGCGCCTCGTCATGGCAACCAGTCAATCCTCCGCGCGACATACTGCCCGCGGCCGTGGCCGAGCAATTGCGCGAACTCGATGAAGCGATCGCGGGCCTTCCCAGGGACGGCGAAGACGACGACGAGCTCAATGCGCTTAAGGAACGCCGCCAGCGCCTCTGGATGAGCCGCGAAGCCTGGGCGCGCGGTCTTGCCGAGCGTTTCCCCGCAAGTGCGGAAAGCCTCGTGAAGGAATGGCAGCATCTGGGCTTCGTGGCCGCCGTGCCCGGCAGCGAACCGGAGCTTTTCGCCGAGCGCGAGCGCAGCCCCTATCTCGGCAGCTTCGCCGAATATTTCCACCGGCTGGTCAATTTCGAGGAGAACCTCGATTTCGCGCCCAAGGCGCTGGAGATGGCCTATCAGATGCTGGCCGATGCCAAGTTCGGCGCCGAGGACAATTACGCGCCCTTCCGCTATACGCCAGCCGGTTTCGACGAGCGGCTCGACAAGATCTATGCCGATCGCGTGCGCCGCGACATGCACGGGCCGATCCCGTGGGAATCCGGCGAGCTCTCCTGGAACGCGATCGCCGATTATGACGGCGACGGCGAGCCGGTGTGGAAATCGCGGCGCTTCCATGTCGGCGCGTTCTCCGACAAGGCGTTGCGCGAGCGCTTCAAGCAATATGCGCCGGAAAATCTGACCGACGGCGCCTGGCTGCAGAACGTCGTTTCGGCCGCGCCCATGGACGCGGTGCAATCGCGGCTCGCCAGCATCTGGCTCGACGAAGCCGGCGGCGGCCATATGGAGCTCAATCACGCCAACGTCTATGTCGGCCTGTTGCGCAGCCTTGGCGTCTACATGCCGCCGGTCAATTCGCGCGAGTTCATCGAACAGGATTTCGTGCCCTCGGCGTTCCAGAATCCCGTGTTCCAGTTCTGCGTCGGGCGTTTCCCCAAGCGCTTCCTGCCGGAAATCCTCGGCATGACGCTCTTCATGGAATGGGAAGCCACGCCGATCTCGACGGGCATCGCCAACATGATGGCCGAGCGGCGCATCGATCCGCAATATTACCGCATGCATGCCGGCATCGATAACATCAACGCCGGCCATGGCGCGCTCGCCAAGGAAGCCGTCAAGCTCTATCTCAACGCCAAGCAGCAGGAAGGCGGCGACGATATCGTGCAGGAACATTGGCAGCGCATCTGGCGCGGCTATGTCGCCTGGGCCACGCTCGCCAACGGCCACGACGAAATCGTCGAGCGCATGATGGTGGTGGACAAGAAGCAGATCCATCTGGACTCCTCGCTTCTTTCCGCAGACGACATCCTTCCCGCCTTCGCCGCCGCGGTTCACGCCTCCGACGATCCGGTCTCGCGCCATTTGCGCGGCAGGCTCGAGCCCGCGACGCGCTCGATGCTGTCGGCATGGAATGTCGCCGAGCCGCTCCCCGCGATCCTAGCCGAGGCGCTGCGCCACGACGCGAACAAATGCATTTGCGAGGGGCTTTACGATCACGCGCGCTTCGCCGGCGTTCAGCTCTCGCAGCACACATCCGCGCTCTTGGAGCACCAGCCGCAGCATCGGGCCGATTTCATCGAACTCGGCCGCTGCCTGCTGGAGGATGCCTATCCCGGCGGCATCGCGCGCCGGACGGGCTTCCCCGATATCAAGCGCCACTACGCCGACAAGATGGCGGGGCT
>DATIZS010000063.1:0-3125 GCA_035516955.1 Rhizomicrobium sp. | reverse complement strand
ACGTCACCTTCAACGGTCCCTTCGCCAGCATCAGCATCGGATCGGGGGATTGAAAAAGCGCGCGCCGGAGAACTAGCGGCTATTCGGCGATTCCCAGCTTTCGCGCCACGAGCGGCGTGAGCGGCGGCGCAAGCACGAGCGTCAGCAGGATGACCCACATGCCGATCTCCACGAGGCCGTTGACGGGCGTCGTCATGCGCCCGATCGCGGTCACGAGCAGGACCGCGGGAATGGCGCCGGTCTCGCGCACGAACGAGATGAACAGCAGCTCCTTGAAGGTCAGTCCGCGAGGATGTTTCGGAACGAAGCCGTAGACGCCGAGCATCAGGAAGACCATCACCGGCCGTATCACGAACATGAAGATGAGCGCGGCGGCGATTCCGACCGGGGCATAAGCGATGAGCGCGTGCACGTCGACGAGCGCGCCCACGAGCAGGAAGATCACAGGCTTGGCCACGCCGTCGATCACCTGATAGAAGAAGCGCTCGATCTCGGCCATGTGCTCCTCGCCCTTGAAGAAGAGGCCGGCGAGGAATGCCGCGAGAAATCCGCTCCCGCCGAAGGCCGAGGCGCCCACGAAAGTGACGATGGGCGCGCCCAGAAAATAAACCTGATCGGCGCCGTAACTCTCGGTGTGGTTGCGCTTGATGCGCGACAGAATGTGCAGAAGCGCGAATCCGATCAGCCCGAAGAGAACGCCGAAGCCGACCTGTCTTGCGAGGAATCCGTAGGTTTCGGGCGTGGCGAGCGCGCGATAGGCCGCCCCCACCGCGAGCGCCGCAAGCGACAGCTTGAAGAACGCCGAAGTGAGCAGCGTGCCGACGACATCGTTGAGCGCGCTTTCGGCGATCACGATGTCCTTGGCCGTGCGCCGCTTGAATTTGACGCCTTGCAGGACGGGGATGATCGCCGCGGGATCCGTCGACGCCAGAATCGCGCCCAGAAGGATGACGACCGCGGGAACGATCGGACGGCCGAACGCAGGGCCCAGATAAGCGATGACTTGCGAAAACGCGTAGCCCGTGACGAGCACGCCCGGAAAGGCGAGCAGCGCGATCTTGATGAACAGTCGCGCGAATTCCCGCAGCGGCATTTCCAGCCCGCCGCTGAAGAGGATGACCGCCGCACTTGCCGTCACCAGCGACGCAAGCACGGTGGAATTGGCGACGATGGGCGAGAACAGCGTGTGTCCCGCGATGCCCAGGACAATGGCGACGACGAAGGAGGGCAGCGGCGTTCCGCGCGTCGCATAGGCGCTTGCGAAACTGCAAACCGCGAAGAGGGCGAGCGCGGCGAGCACGGGCGCCGTCGTCGCATCGTCGATGGAGGCGAGGCGCCGCAGGATCTCTTCGCCCGCGACGTTCGAGATCGCCGCCAACGCGGCGACGGCGATCACGAGCCAGGTATAGGCCACGAATGGCGAGGCCGTGTCTTTGACGGTTTCATTCCGGGTGGTCATGGGTTTGGTCTCGTCTATGAGGCCTGGGCGGGAACAATCCAGAAAAGTGCGAACCAGTTGCGCGGATCGCGCCACACGCGGCCCGCGGTCAGCCCGGCCGAGCGCACGAGCGCGGCGAAACTGTCGAGCGTGTATTTGTGGGAATTTTCGGTGTGGATGGCTTCGCCCTCGGCGAATGCGAATGTCTCTCCGGCCACGCTGGCGCGCTGATCCTTGCGGCTGACGAGATACATTTCGATTCGCGCGAATGCGGGGTTGTAGCAGGCGTAATGATCGAAGGCGCCCATCTCGAAATCGGCGGCGAGATCGCGATTGGCGCGCTCCAGAAGATTTTTGTTGAACGCGGCGGTCACGCCCGCGGTGTCGTTGTAAGCCGCATGCAGCACGGCCGGATCCTTGACGAGATCGACGCCGATGAGCATGCCGCCGCCATTGAGCATCTTCGCCATGGCGCGCAGCAACGCGATCGCTTCGTGCGGTTCGAAATTGCCGATGGTCGAGCCGGGAAAAAAGCCGGCGCGATGGGAGCCGGATTCGTGGCGCGGGATCGTCATCGGCTGCGTGAAATCGGCGACGATGGGGCGTAAGTGCAGCGCGGGATAGCGTCTGGCGAGATCCTGTCCCACGTTTTGCAGATAATCGCCGGAAATATCGATGGGCGTATAGGCGCAAGGCGTGCCGAGCGCGTCGAGCAGGACTCGCACCTTGTGCAACTGGCCCGCGCCGAATTCGACCAGATCCACGTCGGCGCCCATCAGCTTTGCGATTTCGCCGGCATGGTGCTCGAGAAGCGCAAGCTCGGTGCGCGTCTGATAATATTCCGGCAGGCGGCAGATTTCCTCGAACAGGCGCGAGCCTTCCTCGTCGTAGAAATATTTGCACGGCACGCGCTTGGGCATCTGGCGCAAGCCCGCGAGCATGTCGCGTTCGAACGGCGATTGGGGGCGCTCGGCGCGCTTGAGTGCGGCTGCCGCGCTCATGCCGCATCCTCCGCGAGGCGGATGCCGGAGAATTGCCAGCGCGCCGAAGGCGGAAAGAAATTGCGATAGCTCGCGCGGATATGTCCCTGCGGCGTGGCGCAGGAACCGCCGCGTAACACGATCTGACCGACCATGAACTTACCGTTGTATTCGCCGAGCGCGCCTTCGGGCGGGCGATAGCCGGGATAGGGATCGTAGGAAGAGCGCGTCCATTCCCAAACATCACCGAACATCTGCTGCAGCGGTCCCGCGCCGTCCGCGGGCAGGGGATGGAGCCGCTTCGCATCGAGAAATCGTCCGTGTACGGATTGATTGCGCGCAACCGCCTCCCATTCGAAGTCCGTCGGCAACCGCTTTCCGGCCCAGGCCGCATAGGCCGCCGCTTCATAGAAGCTCACATGCACGACGGGCTCTTGTGCGTCGAGCGGGCGGACGCCGTCGAGCGTGAATATGGTGCCGTCGTCCAGCCAGTAAAGGGGACGCTGCCAGTTTTCGCGCTCCTTCAATGCCCAGCCGTCCGAAAGCCAGAATTCCGGGCGCCCATATCCGCCATCTTCGATGAAGCCGCGATATTCGCCATTGGTGACGGGCCGCGAGGCGAGGCGGAACGGTTGCAGCAGGATTTCGTGTTGCGGCGATTCATTGTCGAATGCGAATCCGGTTCCGTCATGGCCGATGCTGGCGAT
>DATIZS010000062.1:0-2257 GCA_035516955.1 Rhizomicrobium sp. | reverse complement strand
TCGCTCGCTTACTGCAAGCGCAATGTGAAGATCGTGGGGAGCCATCCCGGAATCGATGTTGGCCCCGATGGCGGCTCGGCGCAGGCGCTCGAAGACCTCGCGGCCTTTCGCGCCATTCCCGGCATGACCGTGATCTCGCCCGCCGATCCGGCCGACACTGCGGCCGCGACGCGCGCGATCCTTCAATTCGACGGTCCCGTCTATATGCGCACGGGAAGGAGCCCCGCCCGGCGCCTCTTCGCCGAGGATCACACATTCGAGATCGGCAAGGGCCGGATCGTGCGCGAGGGCGGCGATGTGACCATCGTCGCTTGCGGCGTCGAAGTGGCGCGCTCGCTCGACGCGGCCGACATCCTGCAGAAGAGCAAAATCGATGCGCGCGTGGTCAACATGGCCACGATCAAGCCCATCGACCGCACGCTTCTTGCGCGCTGCGCCAAGGAGACCGGCGCCATCGTGACCGCCGAGGATCACAATATATATGGAGGCCTCGGCGGCGCCGTGGCCGAAGCGCTCGCGGCCACGCAGCCCTGCCCTGTCGAATTCGTAGGATTGAAGGACACGTTCGGCGCTTCGGGAGAGCCGGAGGAGCTGGCCGCGCTGTTCGGCATCGGCGCACCGGCCATCGCCGCAGCGGCCCGGCGCGTCATCGCACGCAAGAGAAAGAAATGAACACGCGCTTTTCGCTCGAGGGGCGCAACGCCGTCGTCACCGGCGCGAGCCGCGGGATCGGACGCGCCATCGCGATCGGGCTCGCCGAAGCGGGCGCCGATGTCGCGCTCACCTTCCGCGAGCGGCGCGAGGAAGCGGACCAGGCGGTGCGCGAAATCGAAAAGCTCGGCATGCGTGCGCTTGCTTTGCAGATGGATGTGACCGATCGCGCGAGCGTGGAAGCCGCGGCCCGGGACGCGCGCACGCTCGGACCGATCTCCATCCTCGTCAACAATGCCGGGATCAACAAGCCGACGGATTTCGATGCCGTGAGCGATGCCGATTGGGACGATATCCTCGCCACCAATCTCAAAGGCCCGTTCATCGTCGCGCAGACATTCCTGCCGCTCTTCAAGGAAGCGGGCGGCGGATCGATCGTGCATATCGGCTCGGTGAGCGGACAATATGGCGGCCCGCGCACGGCGCATTATGCGGCTTCGAAAGCGGGACTGATTTCGCTCGCGCAAGTCATCGCGCGTTTCGGTGCGCAACATAACGTGCGCTCCAACGTCGTCGCCGCGGGCCTGATCGCCTCCGACATGGCCGCGGCCGGAATGGCTGCGGCGAGCGTCCAGAAAGCGGCGGAGAACATCATCCTGAAACGCATGGGCAGCCCGCGCGAAGTGGCCGATGCGGTGGTGTTTCTGTCGAGCGATGCGGCGAGCTACATCACGGCGCAGACCATCAACGTCAATGGCGGACTTTATTTCTGATGCAGAAGACGCTTCTCATCGTTTCGGGCGGCATCGAGGCCGTGGATGCGGCGCGGCGCGCCAAGGAGATGGGACTTTACGTCGTCGTCTCCGACCGCGACCCCGAAGCGCCCGGTTTCGCGCTTGCCGATTCCTGCATCATCGCCGATGTCTATTCTCCGCAAGAAACGCTGGCGGCCGCGCGCCGCTATGCGATGAAGCTGCGCAAGATCGACGGCGTAATCTGCATGGCGGCGGATGCGCCACTCACCTCGGCCACGGTCGCCGAACAGCTGCGTCTTCCCGGCATCTCCACCGAGAGCGCGAAACTCGCTTGCGACAAGCTTGCGATGAAAGAGCGGTTTCTCGCGGCGGGCGTGCCGGTGCCGTGGTTTTCGCCCGTGGCGACGCCGCAAGCCTTGCAGCGCATGGCGGTCGAGCGCGGACAGGATCTCGTCATCAAGCCCGTGGACAGCCGTGGATCGCGCGGCGTGCAGCGCGTGAGCGCGGCGGCCGATCTCGCCAAGGCGTTTCAGCTCGCGCGCCAGCATTCGCCCACCGAGCGCGTGATGGCGGAAGAATATCTGAGCGGCCCGCAGGTCTCGACCGAATCCGTTATCGTGGGCGGGGTTTGCCACACGCCCGGTTTTTCCGACCGCAATTACGAATATCTCGAGCGCTACGCGCCCTATTTCATCGAGAACGGCGGCGATTTGCCGAGCCGTCTGCCGGCAGAGACGCAACAGAAGGTGAAGGATGTCGTAGCCAAGGCGGCCGCCGCGCTGGGCATCACCCACGGCACGGTCAAAGGCGATATCGTCGTTCACGACGGCGAGCCTTACGTCATCGAGCTT
>DATIZS010000061.1:0-5635 GCA_035516955.1 Rhizomicrobium sp. | reverse complement strand
AGCCCGGACCATAATCCGTTTTGCAAAGCTGCTTGCCGCTGCGCAAGCGATCGTCGTCTTCCTGAAAATGTTCCCAGACAAGATAGGTCTGTACTTTTTCGGATGGCTTCCAGCCCAGCGTGACGCGGCTTGACCACAGATCGCGCCCGTCGATGGGCGAGCCGGTCTCTTCGTTCATGCTGTAGCCGTCGCGCTTGGTCCATTCGCCGGCGATGCGCAAATCCACGCGATCATCCACAATGGGAATATTGACCATACCCTCGTAGCGGCGGTTGGTGTAATTACCGATGTCGGCGGAGAGCATCGCCTCGAACTGGTCGGTCGGTTTCGCCGAAATCAGATTGACGACGCCGGCGGTCGCGTTGCGGCCGTAAAGCGTTCCCTGTGGCCCGCGCAGCACTTCGACCTGGCTGACATCGTAGAATTCCTGCTCGAAGAAGTGATTGCGAATAAAGGGAATATCGTTGAACGCGACCGCCACCGCAGGATCGGTCGTCACCGAAACTGCTTGCGTGCCGATACCGCGGATCTGGATCGAATAGCCGGAGAAATTCGTCTTGGTGAAGGTAAGGTTCGGCACTTCTTTCACGAGGTCCGGCCCGCCCGCGATCTGGCGAGACGTGAGCTGTTCCTGCGACAGTGCCGTGATTGCAATCGGAACCGTCTGAATATCGCCCTTGATCTTGGACGACGTGACGACAACGGTTTCCACGCTCGCAGCGGCGGCTGATGCCGCGGCAAGGCGTACGGGCGCGGCCTCGATCGTTTCCGATTTCTTCTGCGGTTCCTTCTCCGCCGGAACGATTCCGATCGCGCCGTTCAGATGCTCATGCACCACAAAACCGGTGCCGGACAAGATCCGCGCCAGCGCCACGCTATCGGCATAATCGCCGCTGACGCCGCGGCTTTTCACGCCGCGCACCTGATCGTCGGCCACGATCAGATTGAGGCCGGATTGCGCGGTGAAGGCCTGAAGCGCGCTTTCCAGATCGCCGCCCGGAATATCGAAATTGCGCGCGTGCGCGGCGCTGGCAAGCCCGAGCGCGCAGGCCGATCCCATCAGCACCGAACGGATGATTTGCGTCTTCTTCATCTTCCCCCCTTCGGCGGCACGCCGCCGTTTCTTCCGGCGCCTTTAGCGCGACAAAACCGTTTCTTCGCCTTCGCGCGCGATCCTGAGACGAAGGACGTCTTCCGCGACTTCGGTGAATGCTTCGACATCGCCGGCGCGGAACTTGCCGTCGATGGTGAGCGCGGCGGCGCTCGATTCCACCGCGAGCTTGCGCTCGTTGTAGCGGTTGAACTCGGCGCAGGCCGCCGCGAGCGTGGTGTGATGGAAGACCAGCATCCCGTCGCGCCAGGAAAGGGCATCGCGCAAAGATTGAAGTGGGCGCTTGGTGATCGAGGTATCGGATGCCGTCGCGATGGCAACCGTGCCCGCCGTCAGATCGGCCGAAGGCGCGTCGATGCCGTGCGGCGCGCTCAGGAGCACGCGGCCCTCGAGCAGCGCGACTTCGAGCCGGCCGGATTCGCCGCGCACGAGGAATTTCGTGCCGATGTCGGTGATCCGGCGCCCGTCGGCGAGCACGACGAACGGATGGGCGGCATCGTGCTTGACCTGGAAATAGGCTTCGCCGCGATCGAGGATCACTTCGCGCTGGCCCGCGCGGCGCGAGAAGCGCAGGACGGTGTTTGTGTTCAGTTCGATTTGCGAGCCATCGGACAAACGCAAGGTTTCGCGCCCGCCGATGGGCGTGCGATAGGTGGCATATTCGGGCCCGCGCATCAGATAGGCGCCGGCGGCGCCCAGCCCCGCGATCACCACGAGCGAGGCTGCGACGCGCAGCGCCATGACGCGGAACATACCGGCGAGGTTGCGCGAAGAAAACGCCGGCGGCGCGCCCTTTAGCGCGGCGACGCGAAACGTCCGGTTCCAGGCCTGATCGGCGCGCCAGAACGCCACGCGATGCGCCGTCGATTGATCGAGCCAGGAGTCCAGACGCGCCTGATCCTCCGCGTTCCACGCTTCGCCCGCGCGCCGCGCGATCACCCAGCGCGACGCCGCCATCTGGATGTCATGCGCCGAATTTTCCGCCGCATCGCTCATTTCGAATCCTCGCCGAAGAAGATGTCGGAGAGCGTGAAAAGGCCGATGGCGAGATATTCCTTCACCGTTTCCTCGGAGATGCCCATGCGGCTCGCGATCTCGCGGCGCGACAATCCCTCGAGCTGCTTGAGCAGCACCGCTTCGCGGCAGCGCGGGGCAAGGCGATCCAACGCCGCCTGGAGCCTGCGCAATTCGTCGCGCGAGATGACATCGCGGTCGGGCCCGGGCTGTTCGGACGACGCGGCCAGCGCCTCCACATCGCCCACCGTTTCGATGGGCACGACCTGGCGGTTGCGGAATCTGTCGATCAGGATGTTGCGCGCGGTGGTGAACACGAAGGCACGCGTGTTGAGCGGCACTTCGCGGCGGGCGGCATCGCAGACATGCACGTAAACGTCCTGCACCAGATCCCTCACATCGCTCTCGTTGCGCCAGTTGCGGCAGAAATAACCCGTGAGCGCCGCCTCCAGCGGCAACACCTCGCGCAGGAACCACGCCTGAAGCGCGTCGGCGCTCACCGCGAAGCCCATAAGGCGCGCGCCGGCGTTTTCGCGGTCATGATCCCTGGTGTCTGTCACCCCGCCTGCCCCGGTGTTCGCGGGTTACGCGCCAATTCTACGCCGCTCGGACGGGCAAACCGCGAAAATGGGGGGGACGGCGGCCGGAATTATTTTCTGCGGCGTCGCAGCAAAAAGGCGGCGCCTTGAGACGCCGCCCTCTATGTCCGGGCGCGACGGCCTGGCCGCGCTATGGCGGAACGTTCAATCGCCCAGTCCGATACTGATAGAGGCGTAGGGGCCATTGAAGGTGAGGTTCGAATCTTTCCGCGCATCGATGCCGCGATCGATGGCCTTGAACCAGATGTCGCCCTTATAGCCGATGCTGATCTTCGAATGCGGCAGCTTGGCGGAGAGGCCGATGAAGCCGCCGAGCTCGGGCACGGTGACGCGCTTGGAACGCAGAGGCGCGTTATAGGCCCGTGCGGGATAGAGCGCCTGGTAACCATTATACTTCAAATAGAACGCACTCGTCTTGTGATCCGTCTTGGCCTTCTGGCGGCCGAACAGAACTGCCCCATCCAAACCCCAATCGACCGTCAGCTCTCCATGATCGCGATTGCCCGCGAGCACTGCCGACGCATTCCACGACAAGGATGGACCGATGCCGGTAAAGCTGCGTGCCTGATGGCCGGACAGGAAATATTGATGGAAGTGAACGCCATATTTCGAGTGATAGGCATAGGGCCGCGCCGAAATATGCGTACTCGATCCCATCTTGAACTGGGCGATGCGCACGCCGGCGCTGAGCGTCGACGTGCTGTTGGAGCCGAACAGGCCAAGGCCGACATCCTTGCCCGCCTGGAAATCGAGAACGGTGTGGCGTTCGCTTTCCTTCGTAAGGGAATCGGAAAGCGGGGCGGCATATTTCGGCAGCGTCGCGCCGACGCCGGAGCTCGTGAAATAGACGCCGACTTGCGGGCCCTGATAATGGGTGTGCCTCTTGGTGTGCGAACGCCCATAGCGGACTTCGGCCGAGAACAGCCAATCGGAACCTTCCGGCTGGAAGATGAGCTTCGCGTCGCCGCCGAAGGAAAATCGCGCCAGCTGCTGCTTCTGTCCGAAGGATTTGCTGCCATAGATGTACGGACCGCCCGACAGAGCGGGAAGACCTGTATAGGTCGATACCGCCGCATCGTAGGCTGCGGTCGGGTAGGTGAAGAACGGCGCGGTGAAGGCGCTGGACGAGCCCTGCATCATCTCGGGCTGCGCGCTCAATTCGAGCCAGAAGAGCGGGTGATCCGCGTCTTCGGCGCGCGCGACAGAGCCGGCAGCGATCAATGCCAGCGCAGATGCGCCCGTTAGCAGCTTCCAGCGGATGGTCGCGCGATTGTCGTGTGTGTGGATGAGTTCGCTCATTCTATTTTCCCCCCGAAGGCGTGCTGACAATGTCAAAGCTGTCATTCCCGGCCGAGCGAGGCTTCAGCCTCGCGAGGGGAAGGGAACCCAGGAGCCGATACAGCGCGAGAATGTCGATACCTGGGTCCCCTTCCCTCGTGCCGCTTGCGCGGCACTCGCCGGGGATGACAACCGAGGTTTGGTTTGCGTTTCTCTTTCCCATGGCGCTCACCAGTTTTTCGTGACGCGCACGCCGAACAGGCGCGGATCGGTCAGGAATACGTTGGTGGTCAAACCGCTATCATCCGAGTTCAGGAACGTGCCGGTGATTGCGGTGGTGTCGAACACATTCTTCAGATAGCCCATCACCTGCCAACCATTAGCGCTCGTCAGAATCAGCGCGAGATTGACGTTCGAGTATCCTCGAATCTTGTCGTAAGGATTGTCGTTGAAGATTCGCGCATAAGACTGCGATTGCCAGTAGAAATCGCTGTGCAGCGTGGCCGCCCAATCCTCCGACACCGGGATTGTATATTCGCCGCTCAGCGACACGGTGAAATGCGGCGCGTTGGGCAATTGATGACCGCTCAGATCTTTCGCAAAACCTTCGCCGTTGTTCGGCGCAGGGCCGTAGTCGACACCGTTGAATGTGTTCTGGCCCATATAAGGATCGCCCGGCGTGCCCGCGAGTGGATCGAAGCCGGGATAGGCGCCGCCCGGGAAACCGTTCACGTGGTATGGATAGGAATTGCCCGGCGGTCCAGGGTCTATGCCGCCAAAACCCGGATTCGTCCAATAGGGATTTCCATTATTGTAATGGTAGTAGCCACCATCGTCATTTCCGCCGACGACCGGATCGAGGTCGTCATGATAGGCCGTGCCGCAGGCTGAGACAGCACCGTTGCCCTGACTTCCCTGATTGCCAGCCAAGAGCAGCGCTGCCACGACATAATCCGGGAAGATGCAGTTCGATGGCAGCGTGACGAACGGTTTCAGCAACACCCAGCCGGGATGCCCGGCCGTGCGGTCCATCAGATCGACAGAAGATTGTCCGTTATCGACTCGCGTCGATTCATAGCCGCCTGCGAAATTGAATTTGAGGCCGGGGATCGGTTCATAGGTCGCTTCCAGTTCCGCGCCGCGCACGGTGGCATTGAAATTGTCGTTGATCGCCGTGCGGTCCACGATGCGCGAAATCTGGTAGCCGGTGTAATTGTAGAAGAAGACGTCGCCGTTCAGCGTGATCCCACCGTCTGCCAGCGTGTTCTTGGTGCCGAGTTCATAGGCATCGATGAATTCTGGTTTGAAGGTGAGCGGATGGATCGGCACACCATTTCCACCCCCACTCAGGCTTCCCGAAATACCAGCGTAGGAAAAGAGCACTGCGCCCGGCGGATTGGCGCCGCCGGCCTTATAGCCATGGGCGAACGATCCATAGACCAACGTTTGATCGGTGAAATCGAGCTTGGGCGTCCAGTTCGCGGCAAAACGTCCGGTCCACTGGTTCCATGCCTGGTTCACCACACCGATGGGCATATAGCCATAACCATTGGCGAGAAGTTCGCTCGGAATATCGATGAAATGCTTATGGTCGCTGGTCCAGCGCAGACCACCGGTGAGCTTCACGTCCGGC
>DATIZS010000060.1:0-3928 GCA_035516955.1 Rhizomicrobium sp. | reverse complement strand
GCGTCACGCGCCGCAGCCGCGACCCGATGCATGCGCGCGCGGCGCAGACGCAGGTGCGCATTCTCACCCGCGCCGTCAACACGCTCACCGTGCTGCTCGCGGTGGGCGCGGCGCTCATGACGTTCCAGGAAGTGCGCGAATTCGGCATCAGCATCTTCGCTTCGGCGGGCGTCGCGGGCATCGTGCTCGGGCTTGCCGCGCGGCCGGTGCTCGAAAATCTCATCGCCGGAATCCAGATCGCGGTGACCCAGCCCATCCGCATCGACGACGTGGTGGTGGTGGAGGGCGAGTGGGGGCAGGTGGAAGAACTCAATTCCACCTACATCACCATCCGGCTGTGGGATCGCAGGCGGCTCATCCTGCCGCTCAATTATTTCCTCGAAAAACCGTTCGAGAACTGGACGCACAACGGCACCTCGATCATCGGCACCGTGATGTTCTATCTCGATTACACCGTGCAGATCGAAAAGCTGCGCGCCAAGCTTCAGGAGATCCTTTCCCAATCCGAATTGTGGGATCGCGATGTCTCGAGCCTGCAGGTCACCGACGCGAAGACCGACACGATCGAGGTGCGCGTCATTGCGAGCGCCGCCAATTCGTCGGACGTGTGGGATCTGCGCTGCGAAATCCGCGAGAAGATGCTCGACTACATCAAATCCGAGCTTCCCCATGCGCTGCCGCGCCACCGCACCACCAACGTCCTTCTGCCGGCGGAAGAGGACGCGGCCGCGCCCCAAATCCGGCCCGCAGGCTAGGCCGCATGAGACGCGCGCTTCCCCCGCCGGGTCCCCTCACAAAAGATGTGGCGCTTTTCCTCGATCTCGACGGAACGCTGGCGCCGATTGCGCAAGTGCCTTCGGGCGTGCGGCCCGACGCTTCGCGCAATGCGCTCATTTCGCGTGTTCGCGCGTTTCTAGGAGGAAAGATCGCCATTGTCAGCGGAAGGCCGATTTCCGATGTGGATCGCATTCTGGGCGGAAGCGTGGCCGCAATCGCGGGCATTCACGGCCTCGAGCGGCGCGCGGCATCCGGGCGGATTTTCACGGCGCCCGCGCATCAGGGCCTTGAGAACGCGCGCGCGGCCTTCGAGCGCCTCGCAAACATTGAGAACGGACTGATTGTGGAAGACAAGGGATTGAGCATTGCCCTGCATTATCGCAGCGTTCCCCGGGCGCAGGATGAGATCCGCGCGCTTGCCCGCCAATTGGCCGAGGAGACGGGGCTCTCGCTTCAGGAAGGCAAGATGGTCGTCGAATTGCGCACGCCCGGCTTCGACAAGGGCGATGCCATCGCGGCCTTCATGGCCGAAGCGCCGTTTTCGGGGGCGCGGCCCATCTTCGCCGGCGACGATCTGACCGACGAGCACGGTTTTGCCATCGTCGAACGGACGGGCGGGGAGGGCGTGCTGGTGGGCGCGGCGCGCCGGACGCATGCCAGCCGCGGCCTTGCCGATGTCGATGCCGTGCATGCCTGGCTGGAGACGGCCGCATGAGCCGGCTGATCGTCATCTCCAATCGCGTCAATCCGCCGGCCGACGCGGGCGACGGCGCGGTGGGCGGGCTCTCGACCGCGCTCGCCGCGGCACTGCGCGAATATCAGGGTGTGTGGTTCGGCTGGAGCGGCAATACGGTGGATCAATTCAACGGCCATCTTTCGATGCAGCGCGTGTCGGGCGTCACCGTCGCCACCGTCGATCTCGAGGAACAGGATGTCGACGAATATTACAACGGCTTCGCCAACAAGACGCTGTGGCCGCTCTTCCATTACCGCATCGATCTGACGGCCTATGAGCGCTCCTTCGGCGCGGGCTACGAGCGCGTCAATGCGCGCTTCGCGCAGACCGTGCGCCCGCTCATCGAATCCGACGACATGGTGTGGGTGCACGATTATCATCTCATCCCGCTCGCGCGCGAATTGCGCAAGCTCGGTGTCAAGAACCGCATCGGATTCTTCCTGCACATCCCGTGGCCGGCACGTCAGCTCTTGGTCACGCTGCCGCGCCATCGCCAGCTCGTCGAATCGATGTTCGATTACGATCTCATCGGCTTCCAGACCGGCGAATGGCTCGATGCCTTCGAAGGCTATGTGCGCAACGAAGTGGACGGAACGGTCGAGGACGGGCGCGTCAGCGCCTTCGGAAAATCCGTGCGGGTGGGGGCTTTTCCCATCGGCATCGACACGCCGCAGTTCGTCAGCGCCACCAATTCGCCCGAAGGTATCGCCGGCTACGAGCGCATGATGGAAAGTGCGGCCGGGCGGCAGATGATCGTGGGCGTGGACCGGCTCGATTATTCCAAGGGACTGGAGGATCGCTTCGCGGCCTACGAACAATTCCTCGCCGACAACACGGATATGCACGGCAAGGTGTTCATGCTGCAGATCGCGACGCCCAGCCGCGAATCCGTGGAGGCCTATCAGGATATCCGCAGCCGCCTCGATTCCGTGAGCGGGCGCATCAACGGCCATTTCGCGACCGTGGACTGGGTGCCGATCCGCTATGTCAACAAGGCGCACCGCCGCGACGAGCTCGCGGGAATTTACCGCAGCGCCTCATTGGGCCTCGTGACGCCCATGCGCGACGGAATGAATCTGGTGGCCAAGGAATATGTCGCAGCCCAGGACCCGGCCGATCCCGGCGTGCTGGTGCTGTCGCGCTTCGCAGGGACCGCCTCGCAGATGAAGGATGCGCTGATCGTCAATCCTTTCAGCCGCGAGGATATCTCCGAAGCCATCAAGCGCGGGCTGACCATGCCGCTCGCCGAACGCAAGCGGCGCTGGGAAATCCTGATGCATGGCGTGACCGCGAACGACGTTACCGCCTGGCGCGATGCCTATGTGCAGGCGCTGGAAAATTGTGGTGCTTCGGCGGGTCCGGGCTGAAGGCGCATTGACATCATCCGCGTTGCGCTTTCACTGAAGCATGGCGCTGAGGAAACTGATTCGGCGTTTTCCCGATGCATCGCTCGCGGCCGGCGAGATCGCGTTCTGGCTCGTGCTGGCGCTCGCGATTGCCGTGGGCGGGGCAAGCGTGGTGCGCGGCGCACCGGTGCTGGCCGATCTGCTCGTTCCGCCGGGATTGATGGCGGCCGAGGCGAGCGGCGAAAGCCCTGCGCATGATGTCGCGCTTCCCGTCGAGGTGGCGAATGCGTCGCTCTATTCGCCGCAGGTGCTGACGCCCGTCGCCTCGCACGGATTTCCCGATTGGCTCGCCGAGCGCGTGCGGCAATTGCGCGGCGGAAAACCGGCCGTGCCGCCTGCGCGCATGCCGGCCATCGCCATCGTGATCGACGATGTGGGCCAGGATGCGGACGCCGCGGCGCGGGCGATCGCGCTGCCCAAACCCGTAAGCCTGGCATTTCTTCCGTACCCGGAGGAAACACCGTCGCTCGCCCGCGCCGCGGTGCGCGCGGGCCACCAGATCCTGCTTCACATGCCGATGGAGCCGGAAGGAAACGCCGATCCGGGGCCGGGCGCGCTTCTCACGTCGCTCAATGCGGATCAAATCACCGGGAGGCTCGATCTGGCGCTCGCGCGCGTGCCCGGTTTTTCGGGCATCAACAATCACATGGGAAGCCTGTTCACGCAGGATCGCGCGGCACTCGCGCCGGTGATGAAGCGGCTTTCCGATCTGCACGTGTTCTTCCTCGATTCCATGACGACGCCGAAATCGGAAGGGACCCAAACCGCCCGCCTTTTCGGGGTTGCGAGCGCGGGCCGCGATGTGTTCCTCGACGATGTCGAGACGGCGCCCGCGATCGCGGCGCAGCTCGCGGAAACCGAAGCGCATGCGCGCGCCGACGGCGTTGCCATCGCCATCGGCCATCCGCACGCGGTGACGCTCGATGCGCTCGCCGAATGGACGAAAAATCTGCGCGGATTCCGGCTGGTGCCGGTGAGCGTCGCGATAGGATTGAAATCGGAGATCGAG
>DATIZS010000059.1:0-14332 GCA_035516955.1 Rhizomicrobium sp. | reverse complement strand
CCGAGCGCCTTCGTCACGTCGGCGATGCCCGCCTGGCAGGCCGCGAAATCGCCCACGTCCCATTTGAACGTGCCGATGCCGGTCTCGCTTTTGAATTTGGCGGCGGCTTCGTCATTGCCGCCGTAATTGGCGGCGACCTTGTAGCCGGCTTGCTTGAACGCGAGCGAAATCGCATGTCCGATTCCCCGCGTTCCCCCCGTCACCAATGCCACGCGCGACATGAGCTATCTCCCCTGAAATTTATGGATTTCTCTTAACATCGCGAAAGCGGCCTGCGAAGAGTGTCGCTGTCGCAGGCCGCTTTTACGCACTTATATTGCGTTCGCGGGATTACCGCTCGACGCACATGGCGATCCCCATGCCGCCGCCGATGCAGAGCGTGGCAAGGCCCTTATGGGCGTCGCGCTTGGCCATTTCGAAGAGCAGCGTCGTCAGCACGCGCGCGCCCGACGCGCCGATGGGATGGCCGATGGCGATGGCGCCGCCATTCACGTTCACCTTCGACGTATCCCAGCCCATGTCCTTGTTCACGGCGCAGGCCTGGGCGGCGAAGGCTTCGTTGGCCTCGACCAGATCGAGATCGGAAGCCTGCCAGCCCGCCTTCTTGAGCGCGGCGCGCGAGGCGGGGATCGGCCCCGTGCCCATGATCTTCGGATCGACGCCCGCATGCGCCCACGACACGATGCGCGCCATCGGCGTCAGCCCGCGCGCCTTGGCTTCCTTCGCGCTCATCAGCACGACGGCGGCGGCGCCGTCATTGATGCCCGACGCATTGGCGGCCGTGACCGTGCCGTCTTTCTGGAAAGCGGGTTTGAGGCCCGCGACGCCTTCGTAAGTCACGCCGTCGCGGATGAATTCATCCGTATCGACGATCGTATCGCCCTTGCGGCCTTTCACGGTGACGGGCGCGATCTCGTCCTTGAAGCGGCCGGATTTGCGCGCGGCTTCGGCCTTGTTCTGCGAGGCGACGGCGAATTTGTCCTGCTGCTCGCGCGTGATCTGCCATTCGCGCGCGACGTTTTCCGCCGTCACGCCCATGTGGTAGCCGTTGAAGGCGTCCCACAATCCGTCCTTGATCATCGTGTCGATGAAAGCGAGATCGCCCATCTTCTGGCCCGCGCGCAGATAGGCGGCGTGCGGCGCCATACTCATGGATTCCTGTCCGCCCGCGACGACGATCTTGGCATCGCCATTGACGATCTGCTGATAGCCCAGCGCCACCGAGCGCAGGCCCGAGCCGCAAAGCTGATTGACGAGCCAGGCCGGCGTCTCCACCGGAATGCCCGCCGCGATGGAGGCCTGGCGGCCCGGATTCTGGCCCTGCGCCGCGGTCAGGATCTGGCCCATGATGACTTCCGACACGTCCTTGCCCGTCACATCGGCGCGCTTGAGCGCGGCCTCGATGGCGGTCTTTCCCAGCTCATGGGCGGGGATTTGCGCAAAGGCGCCGTTGAAAGAGCCGACCGGCGTGCGCGCGCCCGAAACGATGACCACTTCTTCCATGGATGACTCCTGAGCCTCTCCTCATTGTGCTGCGCACAAAATGGCGCGAATGCGGGCCGCGGTAAACCGCGATAAATTACCCATGCAAATCAGAACCTTAGCAAAGACCTACCACCTATGAGTTGCGGCGTGCCGTGCAAAAGACGCTGGACATGGTGGAGAATGTAACGTTTCCTTATGCGGATTTCGCGCCCGCAAAGAGGCGCGGCGAACCAATGGGTTGGGTAACGTGTCGGAAGAAGCCAGTCATCCGAGTGAATCGCCGGTTGTAATAAAAAAATACGCAAACCGGCGCCTCTACAACACGCAGACATCGAGCTATGTGACGCTCGATCATCTGGCGCAGATGGTGAAGGACGGCGCGGAGTTCGAAGTGCGCGACGCGCGCACCGGCGAAGACATCACGCGTTCCGTCCTTACACAGATCATCTTCGAGGAAGAGGCGAAGGGCCAGAGCCTTCTGCCGATCCGCTTCCTGCGCCAGCTGATCCGCTTCTATGGCGATTCGCTGCAGGCGTTCCTGCCGGGCTATCTCGATCTCTCCATGGAAAGCTTCACCAAGAACCAGGAAGACATGCGCCATCGCATGGCGGAAGCCTTCGGCGGCGGCGGACAGGCGCTCGAGAATCTGACGCGGCAGAATCTGGCGATGTTCGAGCGCGCCATGAAGATGTTCTCGCCCTTCGCCATGATGGGCCGCGACAACGGCGCCTCGCCCAAAGCCGCCAATGGCGGCGGCGAGCCGCAAGGCGCGCAATCGGAAGAAATCGGCGAGCTCAAGAACGAGATCGAAGCGATGCGCAAGCAGCTTTCCGAGCTCGCGCAGCAGCGGAAATCGTAGAAGAGCTGTTGCGTCTTTCTCCAAAACCACATTCTTTCGTCATGGCCGGGCGTCGAATACGCTGCCGCTATCGACCCCGGCCACCCATAAACACGCTTTGAGACGGAGGTTATGGATGGCCGCCACGATGGCGGCCATGACGAATGTGGATTGGTTGTATTCCTGTCCCTAGACTTTCGCCCATTCCGGCGCGATGACCGGCTCGCCGAAATAATAGCCCTGGAAATAATCGACGCCGAAGCCTTCGAGAAGGGCTGCGTCTTCTTCCGAGCTCACCCATTCGGCGACCGTCTTGAGATTGAAATTCTGGGCGAGGTCCACCAGCGTGCGCACGAAGGTTTGATTGTCGGGCGAGGACGAAAGCCCGCGCACGAAAGCGCCGTCGATCTTGACCATGTCGACGCGCAGCATCTGAAGGTTGCGGAACGAAGTGAAGCCCGCGCCGAAATCGTCGATGGCGACGCGGCAGCCCATGGCGCGCAAATTCGAGACGAAGCGGGCGCTGTCCTCGAAATCGTCCAGCGCCGCGGTTTCCGTCAGCTCCACGATGATGCGGCTCGCCACTTCGCTGTTGGCGCGCATGTAATTGATGAAGGATTGCAGCCATGACGGATCGCTCGATGTGGTGCCCGAGACGTTGACCGCAAGCGTGATGTCGGGATGGGCGTAGAGCTGGGCCACCGTCATTTCGAGCGCGTGGCGGTCGACGAGGCGCACGAGCCCGAGCTGCTCGGCCGCGGGGATGAATTGATCGGCCGCGGCCACGGTTCCGTCGGTGCGCGCCATGCGCAAGAGGCATTCGTGATGGACGGGCAGCCGCGTCTTCGCCGACACGATGGGCTGATAGGCGAAGACGAGACGGCGCTCGTTGAGCGCGGCCACGACTTCGTCGGCGATCGCCATCAACCGGAGGCGCGCGGTCTCGCGTTGCGGCGATTTGGAATAGACGGCAAAGCCGTCGCGCCCCGAGCCGCGCGCGCGGTCGAGCGCTTCCTCGGCGCGCAGCATCGCTTCCTGGCTGGAGGCGGCGGCCGAGGGCAAGAGCACCGCGCCGACGCTGATCGTCGCCGACACGGTTCCCGTGCGCGTCTCGATCACGCCTTCGCGCACCGCCGCGCGCAGCCGCTCGGCCACGGCGGCGATTTCGTGCTGGCTGCAATCGGCGAGGATGACGCCGAGCTTGTTGCCGGCCGTGCGGCCGATCACGTCGCTGCCTCTGAGCGTGGCCGAAAGCCTTTCGCCCACGGCCACGATCACCTCGTCGGCCGCGCCGAAACCGTAGGCCTCGTTGATCATGGCGAGCCGGTCGATGGAGGCGACGAGATAGGCGCAATCGCGCGCCTCCGCCTTCGCCCGCTCGATGGCGCTCGCAAGTTCGGAACGCAGGGATGTGCGGTTGAGATGGCCCGTGAGTTCGTCGCGCGTGGCGAGATAGGAAAGCCGCTGCGCTTCGAGCTTCTGATCGGTGATGCAGCGCATGACGCCCGTCAGACGCTCGGCCGCGCCCTCGGCGCCCGAAACGCGCAGGCCCCGCATCTCGAACCACACGGTGCCGAGCGCGGAGGCCGCCTCGAATTCGAATTCGAAGGCGCAGTCCTGCGGCGTGCGTCCCTCGACGATTGCGCTCAGATGTTCGCGGCCCGCGGCACTCATCCAGGCGCGCAAGGTTGCGCCATGCGCCAGACGTTGGGGATCGGAGTGGAAACTCAGAAGTTCTTCGGCGCCCTGCCAGGCGATCATGTCGTCGGCGAGCGTCCAGTCGAATGCGACGAGCCGCGCGGACGCAACCGCAAGGCGCAGACATTCCGCGTCGTGCACCGCGGAAAGCGCGCGGAATGGCTCCGCAGGCTTCCTGGGAAGCGTCTCACTCAACACAACCACCATCCCTTGGCCTGTTTTCGGCCTTTGGGGCGATGATCGCCGCGGGAAATTAAAAAACCCGAAACTTTTGAGGCAACAGCGGCGCTTCGCGTTACTGGTGCAAGCTTTGCCTTAAGGACCGGTTATGACCGGGTCTGGCACGTTTGGAATTGGCGCAACCGCGCGCGGATTTCCCTTGCGCGCCGTGCCCTTGCGCGCGAAGGGGCCGAAGGACGCGCGCGATTTTCATGGTGAACGCGAAGGGGAGTGCCGCAGCCGAGCCGCGATCGCCGCAGATGGGCCGCGCGAAGATTCGTCCCAATTCGAAACAGATCGCGCGCCAGACTGGCGGAACGCATGGCTCAATTGCGCATTCGTGGCGCAAGTGCTGGGGCAGATGCTGACGAAAAATGAATATGACCGCTCAGCGTTTCGCGTTTATGGAGAACGCATGCGGGCGCTTTCGCTTGGCCTCGACCTCAGCGCCTGAGGCGAGCGCAACCCCGATCAATCCCGCCGCCGAGAAGAGCGCAAGCGCCATGCGCGCCGATTGCGCGTCCGACAAAAACGACGCCGAAGCCGCGAGGAACGCGAGCGCGCCCAGGCCCGCATGGATATTCCTTCTGCGCAACGCCATCGCCAGCATGGCGCAGACGCTGGCAAAGAGCGGCGCGAAGGCGGCAGCAGCCTCGCCCGTCATCGCCGCGAACAAGCCTGCGATCAGCGCGACGCAGAGAATGAACGTCGCGAGCGCGGTATTGATCCTGTTTCCCGCCATGGCGAGCGCAAGCGATGCGGGCGCCAGAGCCGCGACGAGAAGTGCGATGGCGTCGGCCTCGCCGGGCAGGTGGGCGAGCGCGGCCAGGAGATCGGCGGCCGCCAGGCTCGCATAAAGCGCCGATGCGAACATCACATAGGCGCGCGCGGTTTTGCGCGCATGGCTTCCGATCAGCGCCGCCATGATCGCGCCGAAACCGAGCACCAGGGCGAACGCGATCTCACCCATGGCGGCGCATAAGCAGCGATTTGATGTCTTCGAGCATGCGCTCGACGCGTTCCAGGCGCTTGGCGATGTCCGGCAATGAATCGCCGCGGGGAACGGGCGTGGAGATCCCGGCGTGTCTGGCGACATCTTCGGCGGGCGCGTTCAGCAGCGCCGCCATGAGGCCGACATCGCGCGCCGAAAGCTCGCGCTGGTCCTTCCACACTTCCACGATCGCTTCGTCATCGAGGCCGAGCGCGCGGGCGAGATCGGCGCGCGACAGATGCACCGAAGCGAGCCGCGAATCGAACCATTCGCCATCGAAGAAAAGCGCCATCGGCGAATCTTACACGGATTCGCCCTATAATGCGGGCTTGGTCACCAGCGCCGCCCCGATCACGCGGCCATAGCCGTTCTTCTGCACGATGACGGCGATCTCGTCCTTCGGCGCGCCGCCGATTTCCTGCCTCGGCAGATCGAGCGACACGGGCTGGCCTTTCCACAGGCCCACCGCTTTCACATCCTGCACCACGTTGTGGTAGGTCATGGTGCGCCCGCCATTTTCGCCGGCCGTGATCGTCACCGTCGCCTTGGGCAGGATGCGGAAGAGCCAGATCGTGGCCGACGATCCCTCGCCCGCCCCCACATCGATATGCACTTCCTTGTCCGTCGTCGCGACCGAGACGGGCACGGCCTGCATGTCGCCTTCGCGCACGCCGATCGCCGCATCGATCGCCTGCTCGCGGCTGCCCACGAGATCGTCCACGCCGTCCACGATCATCTGCGGCGTGTAGACGCCGCCCCGCCCCATGGATTCGGCATAGGCCTTCTGGCGGCTGGTGTTGGCGGCGGAGGCGAGCGTGTCCTTCCAGCCCAGCATGTCCCAATAGGTGATGGGAAGGCTGAGGGCGATGAGATCGCGCCGGTCGGCGAGCTGGGCCATCAGCGCATCGGCCGGCACGCAGGAGGAGCAGCCCTGGCTCGTGTAAAGTTCCACCAGCACGGGCCGGGGCGGCCCCGGCGGGGGCGCGGGCTCAGTCGCCTCGGCCTTGGGTTTCCTGACGTGCTTGGCCGCATGGGCGGCGAGCGCCGTGCCGGCAGGAAATCCGGCAATAAGAGCTAGCGACGCCAGACTCAGGCGGCTGAAAGCGGTCAAACGGAATTGCATATGAGCAGAATAGGGTCCGCGCCCGGCCCCCTCCATTCACTTCGGCTTGATGGGCTTGCCCCCCGGCCCTCCCAGGCCGGCATTGTCGCTACGGAAAGGGGAGGCGTACAGACAAATCTCGCACGATTGGAACGGGACGGTAACGCGCCAAGCCCCCGTCAGCGGAGCTTGTCTTGGGGATCTGGCCGCTCGCCGCCTTTTCGCCGCATCAGCCGGTCGAACGCCTTGAAGTCGGCGCGGGCGCGGCGCTGGGCGAAGAAGGTTGCGGTATTCATCACGGCAAGCTTTTCGGCGACCGCAGTGGCCACGAATTGATTGACGCTGACGCCTTCTTCCCTGGCGACGCGCTCGACCTCGGCTTTCACCGAACGGGGAAGTCTGAGCGGATAGGTGCTTTGGGCGGTTTTCATTTCACTCTCCTTACAGCCTCCGACGGCGACAGCAATTCGATATTGAAGGTTCCGTGCGCCGGCTCGAAATCGCGCCGGTTGAAAGTGACGATCGCATCGGCGCGTCCGTTCACGGCCGCCTCCAGAACCAGTTCATCGGCGGGATCGCGCAATTGCGGCCGCCACATGAAATGCGTCTCGACGGGCTCGCACATCGCGATGACGGCATCAACGAAAATCCCCGCCTCCTTCAACCCGAGCCCGGCCGCCAGACAGTGCTCCGCCAGAAGGCAGGTCGCTTCGTATTCAAGCGCGAGCGCCACGTTCGCCACCATCGTCAGCCGCGAACGGCGGACAAGGCGCAGCAATTCGGCCGATGCCCCGGACGGGCTGCGCATGGCGGCCACGACGACATTGGTGTCGAGGACGGCCCTCATGCAGAAGTGATATCACATTGCCCATGATGTTACAATGTGGGCCGGGCGGATGGGACGAATTCGTCAGCGGCGGGCGCTGAGCGGCAATCCGGAAAACGGAACCTCGATCAGCCTGGCCTCGCCCTTGTCCGGCGACCAATAGGTGGAGAACGAGAGCGACGCGAGCTTGCCGCCGAAGCCTCCCCGCGCCCGGAAGGCGAACACCATGAGCAGAGGCTGGCCCGCTTCCACGCTCGTCCAGTCGCCGATCTGGCGCATCTCGCATTGGGCGGAACTGTAGCCGCAGATCGCGACGCCGCCGACCTCCGCCCATTGGCTCGTATTCGCCTGATCGTCGATGAGCTGGGGCAACGGCATCTGGTTCAATCGCAAAAGACCGGCCTCGGGCGCGCGCAGGGCGAGCACGACGATGGTCTGCTGCGCGGTGTTCGTCGCGCCGAGCACGCTGAAAGCGAGACCGTCTTTCGTGCGTTCGGCAATGGGCTTCATCGGCGGCGCGCCCTCTTTCAGCGGCAATCCGAGAAAGACGACGGGAATGGTTTTGGCGCCGCCCGGATCGCCCGACGGCTCGGCCTGCATGTCGAATGTCGCCGACGCATGACCGCCGTCGAGCCCGCCGTAACCGTTGAAGGTGAGCACGAGACTGGCGCTCTCGCCGTGATCGAGCGTGCTCCAGCTCGAATCGTCGGCGGTGGCGCAGCGCTCGGCGTCATAGCAAAAGGGAATTCCCTCGACGCGGTATTGCCGGAGGAACGCGCCGTTGTCGTCGACGGCAGCGGCGGTCTGCGTTTGCAGATAATGCACGCGCATCGTCTCGTCCGCCGTGTTGGTGATGCTCACCAGAAGCATGAGGCCCTGCGGCGTGGCTTTGACCTGGGTCACGTCGAATTTGATGCCGTCATAGATACGGCTCGTCTGGCCGAGACCGATGGAATCCGAAGCGGCACTTTGCTGGACCTGGGCGGCTTGCGGCGCGGACGCGGCCGGCGTTTGTGCCGACGCTTGCGGCACCGAAGCTTGCGGCGCCGTCGTCGCGGCAGAATTCGTTGCGCCCGATTGCGTGGCCGCGACTGTCGGCTCGTGATGCCAGAGCCGCGGAAGGAAGATCACGCCCGCAAGGATCAGGACGATCAGCGCAATGACCGCCGCCCCGGCGAGCTTTACGTCGCGCAGGATCGTGCGGTGCTTGCGTTCCTCGGCGATACGCAAGCGCACCTGTTCGGCGGTCTCCAGCTTGTCGGCGATGTGGCCGCACAATTCGTCGAGCTTGTTTTCGAAATCGTGGAACAGATCGATAAACTGCGCCGTGCTCATCTGATAGGTGAAGGCGCCGCTCGGCACGATGTCCTGGATGCGCGCGGGGATGATGGTGCGGTGGAACTTCGAGGCGATGGCGAGTTCCTTGGGAATCTCGGTCGACTGGTTGGCGTTCTGCGAGAAGAGCAGCAGCACGAGGCCGCATTTCTCGATCGCGCTGACGATCGAGCCCTGATAATCGTCGCCCAGATGCACATCGCGCGAGGAAATCCAGCAGCCGATCCCGCGTTTTTCGATCTCGCGCACCAGCCGGTCGGCGGTGGCCTGATCGCCCGAGGCATAGCTGATGAAGACCCGCTGGCTTACGTCCATTCCCGCCCCGACCGCGCCTAAGCCGCCAGCAATCTCCTTAACACAAAGGGCAGAATCCCGCCATTGCCGAAATAGGCGACTTCGTCTTCGGTCAGGATCATCAGCGTGAGCGGAAGCGCGGCGGTCTTGCCGTCCGCATAGGTGATTTTCGCACCGACATTCATGCGCGGCTTGATCGCGCCGGAAAGACCCGGAATGTCGATCGTCTCGCGGCCGGTGAGCGCGTAATCCTTGCGCGTCTTGGCGTCGGTGAATGTGAGCGGCGCAATGCCCATGCCGATCAGATTGGAGCGGTGAATGCGCTCGAAGCTTTCGGCGATCACGGCGCGCACGCCGAGAAGCTTCGGCCCCTTCGCCGCCCAGTCGCGCGACGAGCCCGTGCCGTATTCCTTGCCGCCGATGACGACCGCGGCAACGCCGTCTCTCTGGTAACGCATGGCCGCATCGAAGATCGGCATCTCCTCGCCCGCGCTTTGCGCATTGGCGTAATAGAGCGTGTTGCCGCCTTCGCGCCCGCCCATCATCTCGTTCTTGATGCGGATATTGGCGAAGGTGCCGCGCACCATCACTTCGTCATTGCCGCGCCGCGAACCGTAGGAATTGAAATCCTTCGCCTCGACGCCGCGCTCGATCAGATAGCGGCCGGCGGGTCCGTCCTTCTTGATGGAGCCCGCGGGGCTGATGTGATCGGTGGTGATGGAATCGCCGAAGAGCGCCAGGATGCGCGCGCCCTTGATGTCGGCGACGCGCGCGGGCTCCGCCTTCATGCCGTCGAAATAGGGCGGGTTCTTCACGTAAGTGGATTTCGCGTCCCACGCATAGGTCTTGCCCTTCGAGACCTTGATCTTCTTCCACTCGGCCGTGCCTTCGAAGACATTGCCGTAACGCTTGCGGAAGCTCGCCGCCGTCACCGATTTGCGGATCGTGTCGGCGATCTCCTTCGGTGAAGGCCAGATGTCTCTCAGATAGACCGGCTCGTCGTTGAGGTCGTAGCCGATGGGCTCATGCGTCAGATCGAGATTGATGGAGCCCGCCAGCGCATAGGCGACCACCAGCATGGGCGAGGCAAGATAATTGGCGCGCACCTGCGGATGCACGCGACCCTCGAAATTGCGGTTTCCCGAAAGCACGGCCGCCGCCACCAGATCGCCTTCGGTCACGGCCTTGGCGATGGCGTCGGGCAAGGGACCGGAATTTCCGATGCAGGTGGTGCAGCCATAGCCGACGAGCTCGAAGCCGAGCTTGTCGAGATAGGTGTTGAGCCCGGCTCTTTCGAGATAATCGGTGACGACCTGGCTTCCGGGCGCAAGCGATGTCTTGACCCAGGGCCGCACTTTCAATCCGCGCTCGACGGCCTTCTTGGCAACGAGGCCGGCACCGATCATCACGGAAGGGTTAGAGGTGTTGGTGCACGACGTGATCGCCGCGATCACCACATCGCCATGGCCGATGGTGTAATTGGTGCCCTCGACCTTCACGCGGCGCTTGGCATCGTCCTCCTTCTTGAAGACGTTCATCAGCGCGACCGCGAATTCATGCGCGGCTTTCTCCAGCGAAACGCGATCCTGCGGACGGCGCGGGCCGGCAAGGCTCGGCTCGACTTTGGAAAGATCGAGCGCGAGCGTGTCGGTGAAGGCGGGCTCTGGCGATTTCGAAGTGCGATAAAGCCCCTGGCCCTTGGCATATTTCTCGACCAGGGCTACGCGGGCGGCGTTGCGTCCCGTCGCTTTCAGGTAACGGATGGTTTCGGAGTCGATGGGGAAGAAGCCGCAGGTCGCGCCATATTCCGGCGCCATATTGGCGATGGTGGCGCGGTCTTCCAGCGCCATCTCGTCGAGACCCGGCCCGTAGAATTCCACGAACTTCCCCACCACGCCCTTCTTGCGCAGCATTTCGGTGACGGTGAGCACGAGATCGGTGGCGGTGACGCCTTCGCGCAATTTGCCCGTCATGCGGAAGCCGATGACTTCGGGAATGAGCATGGAGATCGGCTGGCCGAGCATCGCCGCTTCCGCCTCGATGCCGCCCACGCCCCAGCCGAGCACGGAGAGGCCGTTCACCATCGTGGTGTGGCTGTCGGTGCCGACGAGCGTATCGGGAAACGCGTATTCGACCGTCTTTTTTCCGTCCCTGGCTTTGCGCGTCCACACGGTCTGCGCCAGATATTCCAGATTGACCTGATGGCAGATGCCGGTTCCCGGCGGCACGACGCGGAAATTGGCGAAGCCCTGCTGGCCCCAGCGCAGGAAGGCATAGCGCTCCTTGTTGCGCTGATATTCCATGGCGACGTTCTTCTTGAAGGCGTCGCGCTTGCCGAAGAAATCGACCATCACCGAATGATCGATCACGAGATCGACTTCGGCGAGCGGATTGATCTTCTCCGGGTCTCCGCCGAGGTTCTTCATCGCATCGCGCATGGCGGCGAGATCGACGACGGCGGGAACCCCGGTCAGATCCTGCATCAACACGCGCGCGGGCCGGAACGCGATCTCGCGATCCGACATCTTCTTCCTCAGCCAGTCGGCGACCGCCTTGATATCGTCTTTCGTGACGGTTGCGCCGTCCTCGTGGCGCAACAGATTCTCCAGCAACACCTTCATCGAATAGGGAAGCTTCGAAATGCCTTTCAGCCCGTTCTTCTCCGCTGCTGTGAGGCTGAAATAGGCGTAGGACTTTGCGCCCGCCGTCAGCGTGCGGCGGGATTTGAAACTGTCGGGATGGGCTGTCATGGACGTCCCTTGGGCTAAGGGGGATTGAATGGCGCGTGGTTTAGTCAGATTCATGGGCGATGCCAAGGGAGATCGAGCAATGGCCAACAATGTGACGGTCGAGCGTAACGGCGCGATAACCACCGTGATCCTCAACCGCCCCGATGTGCGCAACGCCGTGGACCGTCCGACGGCCGAAGCGCTCGCCGCGGCCTTCCTCGAATTCGAACGCGATGACAATCAATTGGTTGCGGTGCTCTGGGGCGCGGGCGGCACGTTCTGCGCGGGCGCCGATCTCAAGGGCGTGGCCGACGGGCGCGGCAACCGCACGGTGAAGCCCGGAACCGATCCGCTGGCGGGCGATGCGCCGATGGGGCCGACGCGGCTCAAGCTTTCCAAGCCGGTGATCGCGGCGGTTTCCGGTTATGCGGTTGCGGGCGGGCTCGAGCTCGCCTGCTGGTGCGATCTGCGCGTGGCGGAGGACGATGCGGTGTTCGGCGTGTTCTGCCGGAGATGGGGCGTGCCGCTGATCGACGGGGGAACGGTCAGGCTTCCGCGCCTCATCGGGCAAAGCCGCGCGCTCGACATGATCCTCACGGGGCGTCCCGTCGGCGCGATGGAGGCCTTCGCCATGGGCCTTGCCAATCGCGTCGTGAAGAAAGGCGAGGCGCGCGCGCAAGCCGAGCAACTCGCAAGCGAGATCGCGCGCATGCCGCAGATCTGCATGAAGGGCGATCGCGCCTCGGTCCACGAACAATGGGACCTCGATCATTTCGCGGCCATGGCCAATGAGTTTGCGCATGGTGAAAAGACGCTGAGGAGCGGCGAAGCCTTGCGCGGCGCCACACGGTTTTCGTCGGGAAAAGGCCGCGGCGGCAGCTTCGAGAATATCTAGTCATGCTTCGAGGCCGCGCTCGCTGCGCTCGCACCTCAGCATGACGAGAATTTTTGCGCGTCATCCTGCGGTGCGACCCCGCACTTGATGCGGGGGAGCCCCGAAGGACCTTATTATTGCCCAATTCCTTGCGCACAAAGGATTCCGTGCCTGTGGGGGCATGGGGCGGAGAACGCCCCGCTTCGCTTCGTGAGATTCGATGGCGCGCTTTGCTATCGCGGCAATTCTTGCGCTCGCGTGTATCGCGGGCGAGGCTGCGCGCGCGCAGATGCCGTTGTCGGAGCGCCTGTCCAACGAGAAGCTCGCCAATATCGAGCCCGGCGAATACCAGGCGGGCGACGCGATGAAATTCGAGCTCGATGCCGGCGACGGCTATTATCTTCTGCGCTTCGACGGCGATCCGGAAGTTTTCGTGCTCTACAGCGATTACACCTCGCTCGGCGGACGCGCGCTGAAATACGATTCCGGCGAGACGGCGATGCAGATCACGGGCTGGGGCGGCATCACGCTCTATACCGATGCGCGCCCCGCGGGCCTGCCCGCCGTGCGCATCGGCGATTCCGATCCGCCAGAACTCAAATCCGTCTCGCTCTCCGACATGCAGAACGCGGTCGACGACGAAAGCCAGCATCTGGCCTATATGCGCCGTCTCAATCTCCGTTTCGATGCGGACTGGAAAGCGCTCGCGAACGACGATGCGTTGCGCGCGCGCGCCTTCGATGCGCTGGAAAACACGGCCCGCGGCATCGACCGCTTCGCGGCGAGTGCCGCGGCGCGCAAAGCGCTGGCCGCCCATTTCAATCGCGTGGTGATCGCGACGGGCGGCAAGCCCATGCTCACGACCAAGGACAAGATGCTGATCGCCACCTTCGATCCCGGCCAGGGCTGGCGGGGCCGGGCGTCGTCGCGCGCCATCGCCCGCGCGCTCGAGCGTCTCCTGCACGTGAAATGATGTCAGAGCCGGACTAGCGGCGGCGCGCCGCGCGCCGCAACGCTTCTTATCCCGGCCGCGACCGAACGCGCATCGTCGAGCGCATTATGCGCACGCCCCGAAAATTCCGCGCCCACCACGGCCGCCACATCGCAGGCATGCTTGCCCTTCAGATCGAAGCCCTGCGCGATCAGCCACGGGATGACGTTGATATACGCTGGCAGCGGCGGCGCATCCTTCAGGCCATAGAGCCGGAGATTCGCGAGGAAGATCAGGTCGTCGCGGCCGAAGGCGGCGATGGGCCCGGGGCTCGCGAATTCCACGAAGCGGCGATAGGCATCGGCGAAATCGACCCCGCGCGCGGCGACCTCGGCGTTCGTGATCCCCGTCAACCGCGTCAGATAGCCGGAAATCGCGGGATTGAGCCGCGGCTTGACGAGGACCTCGAACGAAGCGGCCTCCTCATACGTTACCGCATCGAGCTTCACCGCGCCGATCTGCACGACCTCGGTGAACTCGCCGGGGCCGAGCCAGCGCCGCGCCATCGAGCCCTCCCAGGCGGTGAATTCGAGGTCGAAGACGGTCAAGGGAATCTGTGGACAAGTGACCATGCGAATTTCAAACCGGGGGATGACAGGCGGTTAAGACATTCTTAACGCTCGCGGGAGAGCGTAAGAGGCGGGCAATCTGCGATGAGGCACATGGCAGTCGTCGAGCAGGTGAACACAAGAGAGGGCGCGGTTCCAGTTCCGCGGGACGCGGAGCCGCGTGGCGATCTTGGCAAGCTCGCCGCACTTCATGCCGAAGCCTGGGAGACCGCAATCTTGGCCAATCTTTTGGGACGCGCGCCTTACGCCATGGTGGCGCTGGCGGTGGCCGCCGGACTCTCGGCGGCGCTTTCGGCCGCTTCCATGCCGGCGGCGCAGATCATGACCTGGCTGGTTCTGATGATCGCGGGCCTCGCCGCCATGGCGCGCGCTTACGCCCAT
>DATIZS010000058.1:0-2540 GCA_035516955.1 Rhizomicrobium sp. | reverse complement strand
TGGCCGACATCGTAGAATTCTTGTTCGAAGAAGTGATTGCGGATGAACGGAATGTCGTTCAGTGCGACCGCCACGGCCGGATCGGTGGCGACCGAAATCGCCTGCGTGCCGATGCCGCGGATTTCGATGTTGTAGCCCGTGAAGTTTGTCTTGGAGAATGTGAGGTTCGGAACTTCCTTCACAAGATCAGGCCCACCGGCGATCTGCCGCGATGTGAGCTGTTCCTGCGAAAGCGCGGTGATCGCGATCGGCACCGTCTGAATATCGCCCTTGATCTTCGAGCTCGTCACCACCACCGTTTCCACATTCGCCGCGGCGTACGCAGAGGCGATCCGCATGGGCGTCACCTCCTCGACCCGGGACGATGTTTGCGCGGGCTTGTCCTGCCGCACGATGGCGAGGATGCCCGATGGATCGCGGCTCGATGTGAAGCCTGTGCCTTTCAGGATCGAGGCAAGCGCGTTGTCGGGAGAATATTGGCCTTTGATGCCGTTGGTGCGTATGCCGCGGATGGCGTCGTTGGGCACCATGAGGACGACGCCTGATTGCTGCGTGAACGTATCGAGCGCCGCATCGAGATCGCCGCGCGGAATATTGAAATCGGCCGCGAAGGCGTGCGTCGCCGCGGCCAGAACCATCAAGCTCGCTGTCAGCAGCAAGGTCTTGCGTTGAATTTTCACAACATCTCCCCCCTTCAAGGCTCCGCGCCAGGCGCGGCATGCAAATCCCCAGCTCAGCGCGAAATCACGATGGCTTCGCCCCGCCGCTCCACATGCAGACCCAGCGTTTTCTGCGCCAGGCGCACGAATTCCTCGGTTCCATTGATAGGAAAGGCGCTGCTGAATGTCAGCGCGCCGGTTTCCGCATCCGCCACGATCAACTTCTCGTCGTTGTAGCGGTTGAATTCTTCCACCGCGGCGGCAACGGTGGCGCGATTGAAAACAAGCACGCCATGCCGCCAGCTAAGTTGCTGTTCGATATTCGCGACCGGTACTTTCTTCACAGACATCGAAGCTGGCGTCGCATTGATCACGTCGCCGGGCGTCAGTACGGCTTGTACGGCGCGGCGTTGCCGCGCTTCGACTGGATCGAAACGCACGCGGCCATCCAGCAGCGCAACTTCAAGATTGTCCGCACTCTTGCGAACCAGGAATTTGGTGCCCAGATCGAGGATGCGCCCATCGGCAGTCGCGACAACAAAGGGTCGCCTGGGATCGTGCACGATCTGGAAATAGGCCTCCCCTTTGACGAGCGTGACGGTGCGCACGCCTTCGCGCAGGCTCGCGCGCAATTCCGTGTTGGTATTGAGTTCGATCTGCGAACCATCGGCCAGTGTGACGATTTCGCGCCCGCCCACCGGCGTGGAGAAAATCTTTTCGCGCGGTTGCGAATAGTAGAGAAACCCGCCCGCGCCCAGCATGACCGCAACAGCCGCCGAAGCCGCAAGCCCCGCAAAGAACGGCCAGATCGATTTCCGGCTTGGTTCCTTTTGCGGCTCGCGCATGACGGGCCCGAGCGCGACCAGGCGCTGCGCGCGGTCCCATGCGGCATCGAGGCGCCAATAGGCGGCCTGATGCGCCGGAGATTCCGCGAGCCACGCATCCAGCGCGGCCTGATCTTCGTCCGTCCATGTCCAGAAACGGCGCTTTTGCAGCCATTCGGCAGCGCAGATATCTTCGCTCGTCGCACTCAGCACAGTCGGATCGTCGTTGCGAACAGCTTCGGTCACGAGCTTTTCTCCGAACCTTTGCCGTAAAGAACATTGGCCAGCGCATACATGCCGGTTGCCAGATGCTTGGAGACCGTCGCCTCGCTGATGCCCATGCGCGCGGCGATTTGCTGGCCCGTAAGTCCTTCCATGCGTCCGAGGATTACCGCTTCGCGGCACCGCGGCGGAAGATGATCGATCGCCACCTGAAGCCTGCGCAATTCGTCACGCGCGATGACATTGCGATCCGGCCCCGGCGCATCGGAAGGAATCGCGAATGTTTCGAGATCGGCCACCGCGTCTATGGGAACGATGCGCGCATGGCGGACGCGATCGACCAGCACATTGCGCGCAATCGCGAAAACAAATGGCTTGACGGATTGGGGCAATTGCCTGCCCGCGCTTTCCAGCACGCGCACATACACATCCTGGCGCAAATCGGCGATATCGCCTCGATTGCGCCAAATGCCGAGCATGTACCTCATCAAATCAGCCTCAAGCGGCAGAACTTCGCGCACAAACCAATCCCTCAGCTCGGACGCAGAATTGGCCACGCCGGAACCATGCTGTTCGGCACCGTCGAAGGTGTTTCCCGGTATTTCCGCCATCCCCTGCCAGTTGCCTGCCTTAGGGTCCAAGCCAAGGGTTACACAGGTAATGTCGTTTGCCCCCTCACCCGATTAGCCATGGGCGCACGAAATTTTTTGCTCGCAAGTGCAAAAAATGAGGCGTTGCAGGATTTTTGCTTTGCTGCGGTGCGGCTGGTTACGCCGAAGACGGCGCCTGGATTCATTCCGCAATGCGCAACGCGGCGAAAAAAAGACGGCGAAGT
>DATIZS010000057.1:0-2358 GCA_035516955.1 Rhizomicrobium sp. | reverse complement strand
CGCGGAAAATCCGGCGGGCGAATCCGAATTCGCGCATATCGTCGAATTGCTGGGGCTCGGCCATCTGCTTGCGCGCAAGCCGGCAAAGCTTTCCGGCGGCGAGAGAGGCCGCGTCGCGCTCGGCCGCGCGCTGCTCGCCGCGCCGCGTTTGCTTTTGCTTGATGAGCCGCTCGCCGCCCTCGATGCCGCGCGCAAATCCGAAATCCTGCCCTATCTCGAACGCCTGCGCGACGAAGCGCGTGTGCCGATGCTTTATGTCAGCCATTCGCTCGACGAAGTGACACGCCTTGCCGATTCCGTCGTGGTGATGCGCGACGGCCGCGTGGCGGCGAAGGGTCCGGTCTTCGATCTCATCTCCGATCTCGAATTCGCCGCCGCCTCGGGCGTCGAATCCTACGGTGCGGTGCTGGATGCGAGCGTCGCATCGCATCGCGGCGACGGTCTCAGCGTGCTCTCGTTTGCCGGCGGCGTGCTCGTGGTCGGGCGTGTGCCGAAAGAGCCCGGCGCGCGATTGCGCGTGCGCATCCGCGCCGAAGACGTCATGCTCGCGCTCGAAGAGCCCAGGGCCATCAGCGCCAACAACGTGATCCCCACGAAAATCGCCGCGATCCGGCAGGAGGCCGGTCATGCCGATGTGCAGCTCGAGGCGGGCGCGGCCAAGCTCGTCGCGCGCATCACGCAAGCTTCGCTCGTGCGGCTTGGGCTCGCGCCGGGCGCGCGCGTTTTTGCTATCGTCAAATCGGTGACGGTCGACCGCAACACCGAAGATCTGTGAGGAGAAGCCATGCCGCTCATTCCCTATGCCGATTTCGCGGAGGCGCCCGAAGAGGTGCGCGAAGCCTTCGAGAAGCTGCCGCGCAAGCTCAACATCTTCCGCATGTGGGCGAATGCGCCCACCCTCTTCAAGCCGGGCCTGCGATTGGGCGGCGCCATTCTCGGCAAGCAGAAGCTCGACGCGGCGCTGCGCGAGCTCGTGATCCTACTCGTCGCCAAACTCGAACGCGGCGAATATGAATGGGTGCAGCATGTGCCCATCGCGCTCGCCGCCGGCTGCCGCCAGGAGCAGATCGACGCGCTGGCGCGCGGCGATCTCGTATCGGTCTTCGACCCGCGCGAGAAATCGCTTCTGAAATTCTCGCAGGAGGTGATCGAGAATGTCCGCGCGAGCGAGGAAACCTTCAAGGCCGCGGCCGCGCATTTCTCGGCTCAGGAGATCGTCGAGATCATCTTCACCTGCGGCTTCTACATGACGATGGCGCGGCTGACCGAGACCACGCGCGTGGAAATCGATGCGCCGGGCGGCATGCCCGTGCTCGAAACGCTTGCGAAGATGCGGTGATCAGGTGCGGAAGACGAAGCGCTTCGACATGGTGAAATTGAACGCAAGCCCCACCAGCGTTCCCGCCACCACGCCGAGGAACGGGCTGTCGAACGGCGCGGGCGCGAAGGTCACGAGCGCCGCATAGATCGCATAATTGACCGCGCCGCCCAGCGCATTGGCCGCGATGAATTTCGCCCATTCGCGCGCCATGCCTTGCGCGGTCGCTGCCGCCTGCGCGCGGAATGTCAGCCGGCGGTTTCCCCACCAGGTGAAGGTGGCGGCGAAGAGAAACGCGATCGCCTGACCGCTATAGGGATCGAGGTGCAGCGCTTTCAGCAATGCGAAGAGCGCGGCTTCGTTGACCGCGAATCCCGCCGTGCCCACGACGGCAAATCGCAGGAATTGCGATCGGCTGACGCGGCGCGCGATCTCTTCGGCGTTCACGGGCGTTCGAGATCCTGCGGGCCGGGGATCGCGAGATAGGCCATGCGCTTGGCCTCCCAGCGCCCGCGCGTCACGGTGTCGAGGATGAGGCCCACCGCGAGCGAGATGAACGCGACCACCATCAGCCCCGTGGCGAGGACGGCGGTCGGCAGGCGCGGCACCAATCCCGTGCGCAGATATTCCAGCACCACCGGCGTTCCGATGACGAGCGCGAAGATCGCGGCCAGCGCGAAGATCGCGGTGTAGAAGACGAGGGGGCGCTCCTCGCGCACGAGGCCCGCGATGGTGAAGAGGATGCGGAATCCGTCGCGCCAGGTGGAAAGCTTGCTCACCGAGCCCGCCGGGCGCTCCTTGTATTTGGTGTCGATCTCCACCATCGGCATGAGCAGCCGCACGGCATGGACGGTGAGCTCGGTCTCGATGCCGAAGCCCTCCGCCGTGAACGGAAAGGATTTCACGAAGCGGCGCGACATCACGCGGTATCCGGTGAGAAGATCGAGAAGCTTCACGCGGAACATCATCGCCGTCAGGCCGGTCAGCATCCGGTTGCCCAGCACATGGCCCGCGCGATAGGCGCTCGTGCCCACGGCCAC
>DATIZS010000056.1:0-5607 GCA_035516955.1 Rhizomicrobium sp. | reverse complement strand
CGCGGCTCTGCCGCGCGCCGAGCGCCATCAGCGCGCTCTGCAGCGGAATGACGAGCAGCGACAGAATCACGAATGTCGTAAGCATCGCGGCGGCGCGGACGGATTGCATGCGCGGCCCTTCAGTGCTCGCCCGGCTTCTTGGCGCCTTTGGGCACGCCGTAAAGCTCGAGGCGATGATCGACCAGTTCGAAGCCCAGCTCCTCGGCGACGCGCCGCTGGAGCTTTTCGATTTCTTCGTTGCGGAATTCGACGACGCGGCCCGACTGGATATCGATCAAATGATCGTGGTGCGCGTCGGGCACTTCCTCGTAGCGCGAGCGGCCGTCGCGGAAATCGTGACGCTCCAGAATGCCTGCGTCCTCGAACAGCTTGACGGTGCGATAGACGGTCGCGATCGAGATATGCGGATCGATGGCCGCCGAGCGGCGGTAAAGTTCCTCCGCATCGGGATGGTCGGCGGCCTCGGAGAGCACGCGCGCGATCACCCGGCGCTGATCGGTCATCCGCAGGCCCTTCTCGTTGCAGAGCTTTTCGATGCGCGTCACTATACTTTCCCGTTTCCGCCCAGGACTTTAATCGACTTTACGGCCGTTTCCCAAGGGCCGGCGCGGAAAGCGGCAATTCGGCTGTCAAAACAAGCCCGTTTCGGCCCTCGTAATATCCCTTGCGCCGGCCCACCTCGCGGAATCCGAGGGCGCTATAAAGCCCGCGGGCTTCGGCGTTGAACTCGCTCACCTCCAGGAACATCGAGATCGCGCCCATGTTGTGCGCGCAGGCCGCGGCCTCCTGCATCAGCGCGCGGCCGATGCCCCGGCGCCGCACATTGGGACGCACCGCAAGCGTGAGGATTTCCGCTTCGTCCGCGGCTACGCGTGCGAGCACGAAACCGGACGCCAGCGACGACACCTCGATCGCCACGAACGCGAATGTGCCGGGCGGCGCCAAAAGCGACTCGAAGGCCTCTGCCGACCAGGCATCCTCGAAGGAGGCGGCGTGCAACGCGGACATGGCGGAAAGATCGAGCACGGTCGCCCGGCGCAGCATCATGGCCGGGGACCTGGCGGTTTCGCATCGGGCGCGCGCAGATAAAGCGGACGCACGGGCTCGTCCGGCAAAGGCGCGCGGCGCGCCAGTCGCGCGACCCACAGCGCATCCGGTTCGGCGATTCCGGTTACGATGGCTTCAACCCCCCTTGCCGCCAGAAGCGATGAAGCCGGATTCGCACCCGTTCCGGCAAGAGCGATTTTGCGCGTATTCGCAGAAATCATCCGCGATGCCTCTTCGAGCGTGCCGATTTGAGGCGGAGAAATTGCAGCCGCGCGCGAGGACATCTGGAAATAGAATTCGCCGCGTTTGGCGTCGTGAAGCGTTGCGGCGAAATTAACATCTGTAATGTCCATCGCGGCCGCGGCCATGGCTTCGAGCGTGGTGACGCCGCAAAGCGGCTTGTTCAGCGAAAGCCGCAAGCCCCGCATGAAGGCGAGCCCCACGCGCTGTCCGGTGAAGGTGCCGGGGCCCGTCGTGACGGCCAGGCGATCGAGTGCGCAAAATGCGAGCCTCGCGTCGCGCATCGCGCGTTCCACCATCGGCGCGAGCGCCTCGGCATGGCCGCGCGCCATGGGCTCGAAAATATGGGCCAGGATTTCTTCGCCATCCGTGACGGCCGCCGAACAGGCGCCCAGCGCGGTATCGACAGCCAGGATTTTCATATGGCGACTTATACGGCCTCGACCGCGTTCACTTCGGGAATGTAGTGACGCAGCATGTTCTCGATGCCGTTCCTCAGCGTCATAGTCGAGGAGGGACAGCCCGCGCAGGACCCGCGCATATGCAGGAACACGACGCCCGAGCCGCTATCGAATCTCTTGAAGATGATGTCGCCGCCATCGCCGGCCACGGCCGGACGCACGCGCGTATCGATCAATTCCTTGATCTGGGCGACGATCTCGGATTCCTCCTCCGAATAGGCGGGCTCGGATTCGGTTTCCTCTTCGGCCGACTGGATCAGCGGAAGGCCGCGGGTGAAGTGCTCCATGATCGCGGCCAGCACCGGCGCCTTCAGATTGCGCCAGTCGCCGCCCGATTTCGTGACCGAGATGAAATCGGCGCCGAAGAAAACGCGCGCGACTTCGGGTACCTCGAACAGGCTCGCCGCCAGTGGCGAGCGCGCCGCGGATGCGCGGTCGGGAAAATCGGCGACGGCGCCTTCGCCCATCACGGGGCGGCCCGGGATGAATTTCAGCGTCGCCGGATTGGGCGTGGATTCGGTCTGGATGAACATTTCGGCCTCCGGCTCTTAAATGGACCCGCAAAGGCCCCCGATCAAGGCCTCAGAAGTCGCTGACAATGCCCTTCTTTTCCCAGTCGCCGTAACGGGTTGGCTCGGGGCCTTTGGGCCCGCCGATTTCGGGCGCAAGGGCGGGGCTTTTGGCTTTGGCTCTGCGCGCCTCGGCCTCGGCATTGGCGCGCTCTCCCGCCTCCTTGATGCGGATGGCGATTTCGGCCTTTGTCGGCTTGCGGCTCATGTCCCTGACGTATGACCGGAGCCGCCCGAAGGCAAGATCGATGGAAAAAGCCGGAACAGCTTCACGCGCAGCCGCGCTCGCGGCTTTGAGCGAGGTATTGCGCAGGCGCAGGCCTCTGGATGCGGCGCTGGATGCCGCGCTTTCCGCCGCCGCGCTTTCGCCCCGCGACGCCGGCTTTGCGCGCGCCATCGCGAGCGAGACGCTGCGCCGCTTCGGCCAGATCGAAGCCCTGCTCGGCACATTCGTGGCGAAGCGGCCTGCGCCCCATCGCGCAGGCCCTGCGCTCGAAATCCTGATGATGGGGATTTGCGAATTGCTGTTTTTGAAGGTCGCGCCGCACGCGGCCGTCGATGCCGCGAACGAGTTGGCGGCGCGCGATTCGAAAGCCGTGCACTTCAAATCGCTTATCAATGCGGTGTTGCGGCGCGTGTCGCGCGAAGGTGCGGACGCGATCGCGCATCAGGACGCAGCACGGCTGAACACGCCGGACTGGCTCTGGTCGCGCTGGAGCGAAACCTATGGCGAGGAGACGGTACGCAAAATCGCGAACGCCCATGCCGCTCAGCCGCCGCTCGATCTTGTGTTGAAGGATTCCGCATTCGAAATCGAAGGTGCGACGAAGCTTCCGGGAAACGTTCTGCGCCTCGCGGAGAGCGCGCGCATCGAAGATCTGCCGGGCTTCCGCGAAGGCAAATGGTGGGTGCAGGATTTTGCGGCGGCCTTGCCTGCGCGCCTGTTCGGCGACGTGAAGGGAAAAACAATTATCGATCTCTGCGCGGCACCCGGCGGCAAGACTGCGCAACTCGCGAGCGCGGGCGCGCATGTAATCGCCGTCGAGCGCGAGCCCGAGCGCATCGCACGGCTCAAAGAAAATCTGGAGCGTCTGCATCTCGAAGCGGAAATCGTCGAAGCCGATATTCGCGATTTCTCGCCGGCGGCCCCCGCGCCCTTCGTTCTGCTCGATGCGCCTTGTAGCGCCACCGGAACGATCCGGCGCCATCCCGAATTGCCGTGGATCAAGAACGCGGCGGACGTGAACGCATGCGCGCAGGCGGCGGGCGAATTGCTGGATGCGGCTTCAGAGATGGTTGCCGAGAACGGCCTTCTCGTTTTCGCCGTCTGCTCGCTCGAACGCGAGGAAGGCATCGAACAGATCGAGGATTTCCTGAAACGCAATCCGAACTTCCGCCGCGAAGCGATCGATGCGCGCGAATTGTTCGGAATGGATGCGCTGATAGCGGAAGGCGATTTGCGCACGCTGCCCTGTCATCTGGCGGAAGCGGGCGGCATGGACGGTTTCTATGCCGCGCGGCTCAGGCGCCTACGATAGCCGCCCGAGCGCATAGGCCAGCGCCAGATAGATCTTTCCCGTATCCGCGCCCAGAATGCTTTGCGCCAGAAGCCCGCCGCCGTCGTTTTCGCGCGCACGCCCGAGCAGCGTTTCGAATTCGGCGATATAGGCATTGGCCGATTCGCGGAAGCGCGGATCGTCGCGGAAGGCGGCCGCGATGCGGTTGACGACTTCGCTGTCGATGGAATCGGCCAGTCTGCGGGCGAAGATCGTGCGATCGCCGGCGAGATAGCGCCGCCATTCTTCGGGGCCGATCTCGGGCCTGAGCGCGATGGCTTCGAGTTCGACGGCCATGTCGGCGAGTGCGACTTCGAGCGCACCCAGCGCAGCCGCCGCGCCGGGCTTCAGATCGCGCTGACGTTCTTCGCTTTCGGCAGCGGCCAGAAGCGCGCTCATCTGCCAGGACTTGGTCTCCGGCGGAGCTGGTTCCCGGCGTTTGGGCGGACGCTGGGTGAGCCTGCGCGCACGCGAAATCAGGCTTTCATTGTCGGGCTCGCTTGCGACCTGTTCCTCCGATTTCAACTCGACGGCGGGCCGCGCGGCGCTGCGGGCATGGACGGTGGCGAGCGTGCGCGCCGACAGATCGAGAATCTCTTCGGTCTCGTGCCTCACGAGTTCGCGCACGCGCACGGCTTCCTGTTGGGCTATGCCCGGAAGCGCGAGCAGATGCTTCTCCACCTCGATGGCCGCTTCAGACAAAGTCTTCTTCATCTGCACGGCTTCGGCGGAAAGATCGCCCGCCGCGCGCAGGAGCCGGTGACATTCGGCCATCGCTTCGCCGACCAGCGCCTTGGCGTCCGATTTCGCCTCGGCCGTTGTTTCGCTGATGAGCGCCTGGGCGCCCGCGCCCGCATCATGCAGCGTATCGACGAGGCGGCCGAGCGTGGCGGCCGCCGTGTCGCTGATTTCCTTGATGCGTTCGGCTTCCTGGCTGAAGCCCGCGGCGATCTCGTTCGCGCGCTGGGACGTCGCGATCATCATCGCCGCCGTCTCCCGTTCGGCGGCGGTGGCGAGGCCTTCGAATTTCTGCATCTGCTCGCTGAGACCGGCGATGGTCTGTTCGAGGCTCCCGCGCTGGCGGATGAGCGCCGCTTCGAAGCTTTCGCTCTCTTCTTTCGTCTTCTCCAGCAATTCGGCCATGACGGTGCGATGGCGCTCATGGCGGCCGAGCACGAATTCGGCGCGCGCCATGGCCGCGTCCGAGACCGCTTCGATGCGCTTGGCCTGACGGTCGAGTTCGACCGCCACCGAATGGGGCGCCTGGGCGGCGGCTTCGGCGGCGTTGCGGAAGGTGCCCGACTGCGTTTCCAGCGATTGACCCGCGGTGCGCAGCGCGCTTTCGGCGGCTTCGATCATCGCTTTCATCTGCGCGGCGCGCCCGGCGACGATCTCGCTTGCGCGCGCGGCATTGTCGGTGAGAAGGCCCGCCACCGTATCGATGCGGTCGCGTTCCTGCGAAAGCCGCGCGGCGACGGCCTCGGCGCGCACGTCGGCGCGCGCGCCCGCCTCGTCGATGGCCGCGATCTGGCCTTCGAGCACGCCTTCGAGCGCGCGCAGCCGGTTGATCGAGGCATCGAGGCCGGCATTCAGGGCGTCGAGCTCGCGCCGGACCACTTTGCCGAGCCGGACGGAGGTGCGTGCCGCGGTCTCGTCGGCGGCGAAAAGCCTTGTCGTGGCATCGTTGAGCGCGTGGGCGGCAGCGCTCATCTCGATCCCGCGGGTGACCGCCCA
>DATIZS010000055.1:0-5638 GCA_035516955.1 Rhizomicrobium sp. | reverse complement strand
CTCCCTCACACATCCCCCGCCCGTTCCACCGCGAAGCGCGCCTTGATCCTGCGCATCAGCTCGTCGCGGATGTCGCGATAGGCGGCGAGGCGCTGCTCGCGCGAGCCTTCGAAGATGGTGGGATCGTGGGTGGGCCAATATTCGACGTCGGTGGCGCTGGTGCGCGTCAATTCCACCGCCTTGTGCTGCGCCTCGGGCGAAAGCGTGATGACGAGATCGAAGCTGCCGTCTTCGAGATCCTCGAAACTTTTCGGCTTGTGCTTGCCGATCTCGATGCCGAGTTCCTCCATCACTTCGACGGCAAGCGGATCGCGCTCGCCCGGCCGCGCGCCCGCAGATTCCACGTAAACGAATTTGCCGAAGAGATGGCGCATCAGCGCCGCCGCCATCGGGCTTCTCACCGCGTTCTGCGTGCAGGCGAAGAGAACCGCGCCGGGCAGGTCCTCGCCATGGGGCCCGCGCATCCGCTCAACCCTTCAGATGCAGCACGCTGATGAGGGTGAAGAGCCTGCGCGCGGTATCGAAATCGAGATCGATCTTGCCGGCAAGCCGTTCCTGCAGGAGCTTGGAGCCTTCGTCGTGAAGGCCGCGCCGGCCCATGTCGAGCGCCTCGATCTGCGACGGCGGCGCGGTGCGTATCGCCTTGAAATAGCTTTCGCAGACGAGGAAATAATCCTTGATGATGCTGCGGAAGGGCGTGAGCGAGAGCATGATGCGGCCGTGCTCGTCGCCCGCTTCGAGGCGGATGTCGAAGACGAGACGGTTTTCCGCGATGGAGAGGATGAGTTTGTAGGGACCGCCGGGCGAGCCGATGGGCTCGAAGCGGTTTCCTTCGAGCAGATCGTAGATCGCGATTTCGCGCTCCTGCTCGATCTCGCGCGTGCGCCGGACCACGGTCGCTTCGTCGAGCTCGATGGCCGAGATGCGGAAATCGGTCATGGTTTCAAGTTCAGCCGGGCGGCGATGGAGCGGGCATGCGCGTCGAGGCCCTCGGCTTCGGCGAGCACGATGGCGTCGGGTCCGATGCGCGCGATAGTCTCGGGGGCGCAAGCAAGCAGCGTCGTGCGCTTGACGAAATCGAATACCGAAAGGCCCGACGAAAAGCGCGCCGTGCGCGCGGTGGGCAGAACGTGATTGGGACCGGCGATATAATCGCCCATCGCTTCGGGCGTATTGCGCCCGAGGAAAATCGCGCCGGCATGGCGGATCAGCGGCAGCAGCATTCCCGGATTTTCGGTCGCGATTTCGAGATGCTCGGGCGCGACGCGATTGGCGAGCGCAGCCGCATCTTCCAGTTTCGCCACGACGATGATCGCGCCGTGACCGTTCCAGCTCGCGGATGCGATATCCTTTCGCGGCAATGTGGCGAGCGCACGCGTCACGGCTTCTTCGACTTCAGATGCGAAATGTGCGCCGTTCGTGATCAGGATGCTTTGCGACGATGGATCGTGTTCGGCCTGGCTGAGCAGATCGGCGGCGATCCAGTCGGGATTGTTCTTCGCATCCGCGATGACGAGGATTTCCGAAGGCCCCGCCACGGAATCGATTCCGACATGGCCGAAGACTTCGCGTTTCGCCGCGGCGACATAGGCATTTCCGGGGCCGACGATCTTGTCGACCGGCGCAATCGTTTTGGTGCCGAAGGCGAGCGCCGCAATCGCCTGCGCGCCGCCGATGCGATAGATCTCGCTCACCCCTGCCCGCTTCGCCGCCGCCAATGTCAGCGGATTGATCCTGCCGCCGCTCGCCGGCGTCACCATCACGATGCGCGAAACGCCCGCGACACGCGCCGGCACTGCATTCATCAGGACCGAGCTCGGATAGCTCGCCGTGCCGCCGGGAACATAAAGGCCCACGCTGTCCAGCGCCGTCCAGCGCCAGCCGAGCGTGGCGCCGGTGTCGTCGGTGAAGCTTTCGTCCTTGGGCAATTGGCGGCGGTGATAGGTTTCGATGCGCTTGGCCGCGACATCCAATGCGTTCAGCGCCGCCTTGGAACATTGCTTTTCGGCGGCGGCGATTTCATCCGCCGACAGGCGCAACGTTTCGGGCGTCAATTGCACATGATCGAATTTCGCGGACAATTCGATCAGCGCCGCATCGCCGCGCGCGCGCACATCGGCGATGATCGCGCGCACGCTCGCCGCCACGTCCTCTTCGGTTTCGCGTTTCGCCGAAATCAGCGCCGCGAACGCAGCCGCAAAATCCTGCGCGCGCGCATCGAGCATCCGCGCCATGTCAATCCTCGTGCAGCGGGCGGCCGCGCGCGGCCCATTCGCCGCCGACATCTTTCAGCCCCGCATCGATGCATTCGACGTCGAGCCGGATCGCGCCGCCGCCGGAAAACATCAGCTCCACCGTGCCGCCGGGGTCCTCGCCGCCTTTGGGCGCAAACGAAATCGCGAGCAGCGAGACCACCGCGTCCGCATCGCCGCGCTTTATATTATGCGATTTGACCGACAGCACCCCGTCGAAATGCAGGCCCGAGCGCACGCGCAAACCCTTGCCGCTCTCCCATTTGAAGCGGTTGAAGACGCCTGCGAAACGCCGCTGCTTCGGCAGCCAGACGAGATCGCCCACGCGCGCCACCGCATCCTGCAGCCGCGCGGAAATGATCTGGAGGTCGTCGGCGTCCTCCGCTCCCAGGACCAGCGCGCTCATCAATGCAGCCGCTCGATTCTGGCGCCGGCCGCGGAAAGCTTCTCCTCCAGCCGCTCGAAGCCGCGATCCAGATGATAGACGCGGTTGACGATGGTCTCGCCTTCGGCGGCGAGCCCGGCCAAGACCAAGCTCACGGATGCGCGCAGATCGGTCGCCATCACGGGCGCGCCCTTCAGCTTCTCCACGCCGTTCACCACGGCGAGATCGCCTTCCACCCTGATATCGGCGCCCATGCGCAGAAGTTCCGGCACATGCATGAATCGATTCTCGAAGATCGTCTCCTTGATATGGGATGTGCCTTCGGCCGTCGCCATCAGCGCCATGAATTGCGCCTGAAGATCGGTGGGGAAACCGGGAAACGGCTCGGTGGTGACATCCACCGCCACGGGGCGGAAACCGTTGCGATGGACCGCGATGCCGCGGTTGGTATCGGAAATATCGGTGCCGGCGCGGCGCAGCAGCGGCACCACCGAACCGATGAGCTCCGTGCGCGTGCCGATCAGCTCGATCTCGCCGCCCGCGATCGCCGCGGCCATGGCATAGGTTCCCGTCTCGATGCGGTCGGGCAACACGGAATGGGTCGCGGCATGGAGCGCATTGACGCCCTCGACCACGATCTCGGAACTGCCGAGCCCGGAGATCTTCGCGCCCATGGCGATGAGGCAGCGCCCCAGATCTTCGATCTCGGGTTCGCGCGCGGCATTGATGATGCGCGTCTCGCCCTTGGCCAGCGCCGCCGCCATCAACGCGTTTTCGGTCGCGCCCACCGAGACGATGGAAAATTCGATGGCAGCGCCCTTCAATCCGCCATTCGCGCTCGCGATCACATAGCCGTCGGCGAGATCGATCTTCGCGCCCAGCGCTTCGAGCGCCTTCAGATGCAGATCGACGGGCCGCGCCCCGATGGCGCAGCCGCCCGGCAGCGACACTTTGGCGTAGCCCTCGCGCGCCAGGAGCGGACCCAGCACCAGGAAACTCGCGCGCATCTTGCGCACGATGTCGTATTCGGCGGTGGTGGAGGAAAGACGCGAGGCGGTGAGCGTCAGCATTCCGCCTTCCGAAAGGCGGGGCCCGCGCACATAGGAGGTCTCCACGCCCAGCCCGCGCAACAGATCGCCCATGAAGGCGATATCGGCGAGCCACGGCACATTGACGAGCGACAGCGTCTCGCCCGTGAGCAGCGAGGCAGCCATCAGCGGCAGCGCCGCGTTCTTGGCGCCGCTGATGGGAATCTCGCCCTTCAGCCGGGCGCCGCCCTCTATGCGAATGCGATCCATGACCCCTCGGGAAGGCCTGATGAAAGCCCGTTTTAGCGTGGGCTTGGCGCGGTTGCGAGGAGTAACTAGCCGGTCTTGGCGGCAATATTCGGGCGGGCGCGCGGCGGGGATGCGGCCGGGCTCGCCGCCGCCTTCTCAGCCTGTTCGAGCGCACGGGCCCGCGCCTTGCGGCGCTTGAGATTTGCCTTGAGTGCGCGGGCGAGCCGCTCCTTGCGCGCGGGCGACGACATGGCCTTTTCCTCGACTTCGAGCCGGGTTATAGCACCCGCCCCGGCGCCGCCCGGGAGGATGCCGGAGTAGCGTAGTGGTAGCGCAACCCCTTGGTAAGGGGTAGGTCGTGAGTTCGATTCTCACCTCCGGCACCAGCCTTCGCGACGAAGGAGCGAAGGCGGACCAGATTTCCGCCGCTTCGGCTCGGCAAGCCGGGTTCGCGCAACCACGCCCCGGCTGGCCGGCCTTCGCCAGGCGGCGCTGCCATGGCGGGCGAGCCTTGCCGGCGAGGACTGCGATGGCGTCAAAACGCAAAGCGAAGCCGAAGAAAACCGGGGGCCGCTACTGGTCGGGCCGCGTGACGCGCGAGAGCAATGCGCTCGATCTGGAAGAAGGCGTCTTCGAGTTCACGGATCCGAAAAAGATCGCGCGATCCTTGAAGCGCTCGGCCGAGGAAAGCCAGCGGCGCAAATCCGAGCCTTTCCGCTCGGCCATGTCGATGCTGACATTCTATATCAATCGCGCCGGCAAGAACCTGCCCGCGCGGCAGAAGCGCGTGCTCCAACGCGCCAAGACCGAATTGCGCGCGCTTTACGGCCGCGATTGAATTATTCCGCGGCTTTGGCGGTCGCGGCTTTCGCCATGCGCTCTTCGGCGATGCGGTCGGCGACGGCGTTGGTGGGCGCGTTCCCGGCCGCGGCGCGGGCGAAGATCTGCGCGAGCGTGGCCGCGATGGCGAGCACGCGGCGTTCGATCTCCGCTTCGCTCCATTCGTAGATCTGGCCGGCCACGCGGATAATGCCCCCGCCATTGATGACGTAATCGGGCGCGTAGAGGATGTTCCTCTCCTTGAGCATCGCGCCCTCATCGTCGCGGGCGAGCTGGTTGTTGGCGGCGCCCGCGATGACGAGCGCCTTCAGTTTCGGGATCGTTTGTTCGTTCAAAATCGCGCCCAGCGCATTGGGCGAGAGCACATCGCAATCGCAGGTGACGATCTCTTCCGGCGAAATGGCGCGCGCGCCGAAGGCATCCTCGGCCTTCTCCACATTCTCTTCGTTGACGTCGCTGACGATCAGCCGCGCGCCTTCTTCGGAGAGGCGCTTCGCCAGATTCATCCCGACCTTGCCCAGACCCTGAATGGCGACGGTCAAGCCTTTGGTCGAATCCGCGCCGAGACGATGTTTCACCGCCGCCTTCAGCCCGACGAAAACGCCGAGCGCGGTGGGCGGGCCGGAATCGCCGCCGGACTTTCCCGGCTGGTCATAGCCCGCGATATGTTTCGTGCCGCGCGCGATCACGGGCATGTCGGCGGGAAGCACGCCCACATCCATCGCCGTCACGTAGCGCCCGCCCAGCGTGTTGATCGCATCCGCGTAGGCGAGCAATCGCGCCTCGGTCTTGTCGCGCGCCGGATCGCCGATGATGACCGCCTTGCCGCCGCCCAGCGGCAGATCGGCGATCGCGCTCTTGTAGCTCATGCCGCGCGCGAGACG